>NZ_JBEYFS010000035.1:20556-64560 GCF_040634475.1 Streptomyces sp. NPDC007095 | reverse complement strand
TGGAGGCCTCCCGCATCTACCGCGATCTCACCCGCGCCGCAGGCGAGATGACGACAGCCCTCACTCTGCTCAGGACCTCCGTGGAAGGCCTCCGGCGTCCCGGCCCACCCCGTCACGACTGCGGATGCCGGCGAGGCCGCCGCTGGGCCCACCACATCCCCGCCGCCCCGACGGAGACGAGGGCCGCCCCCGCCGCGCCGAGCGGCAGAAGGTCACTCCCGGCGCCGGTCTTGGGCAACTGGTCGCCGCCGGGTGTCACCGGCTTGTTCTCGGTGTCGAGCAGCAGCGGAGTGGCCGGCGCGTTCGGCGACGGGTTCGTCGTACCGAAGGGCACCGGGCCCTGCTGCCAGAACGTCTTCTTTCCGTCGCTGTCCTGCACCGGCAGGCAGATCTTTCCGGTCTTGCTCAGATCGAAGGTCGCGGCGACGGCGTACGACTGCGACTTTCCGGCCGCGAGATTGCCGACATCGCACACGAATCCACTGTTCGAACCCTTGGGCAGATCCTTGTCCGCCATGACGGAACAGCCTTTGACGCTCTTGACCTTCAGGCCGTCGAATCCGACCACCAATAGCCGGATCTTTCCGCTGTCCTTGGTTCCCTCATTCTTCACCGTGGCGGTCAGCGCCGTTTCGTGCGTGCTGTTGTCCACCGAGATCTTCTCGGGCAGCGACGTGGTCAGCTTGACGCCCGCCGGTGCCGGGTCCACGGCCTTTCCCCCCTTGCTGCTCCCCGGTCCCTGGTCGTCCGCGACGGCGGTGAAGGAAAGGATCATCACGGCCGAGAAAGATGCCGTGAGCAGCGATCCCGCGATGGTCGTCGTGTGACGAGAACTCATGTTCGCCCCCCTTGGCTGCGCCTGAATTCGCAGTACTTGAAGAGGTACCACAAGATTTCTCCGCACTATGCTGGTACGGCATGAAGTGTGACCATTGTGTTTCTCCTGTGGCGGACGATTGTGGCGGGTGTTGAGGGGGTGCAGGGGTTTGACGGGGAATGCGAGTGGCGGTGTTCCGGGATTATTGGTGACGGGTCGATATCGGCTGGCCGAGAGTATTGGCCAGGGGGGAATGGGGCGGGTGTGGCGGGCCACCGACGAAATGCTCGACCGGCAGGTCGCCGTCAAGGAAATGCGGATCGACGGACTCGACCCGGAGGACACTCGAACCCGCCGCGAACGCACCCTGCGCGAAGCCAGGGCCACGGCCCGGATCGACCATCCCAATGTCGTGCGCATCTACGACGTCGTGGACCAGGGCGAGCGGCTGTGGATCGTCATGGAACTCGTCGCCGGCCGCTCCCTCGAACAGCTCGTGGTCGAGGACGGACCGCTCGACCCGCCCGCCGCGGCCCGTATCGGGCTCGAACTGGTCGCGGCGCTGCGCCAGGTGCACGCCGGGGGAGTACTGCACCGGGACATCAAGCCGGGCAACGTCCTGGTCGAGCGGCGGGGCCATCGGGTCGTCCTCACCGACTTCGGCATCGCCGCGCTCCAGGACGCGGAGGCGCTCACCATGGTCGGGATGCTGGTCGGCTCCCCGGACTACATGGCACCCGAGCGTGTCTCCGGACGCCCCCAGGGCCCGCCGTCCGACGTCTGGTCCCTGGGCGCGACGCTCTGCGCGGCCCTCGGCGGCCGCTCTCCGTTCTCCCGTTCGACCACCCTGGCGACGTTGCATGCGGTCCTGTACGAGGAGCCCGAACTCCCCACCACAGTCGGTGACTTGGGGGAGATCCTGGCCGCCCTGCTGGAGAAGGAGCCGTCGACCCGACCGGGTCTGGAGGAGCTGGAGACGGCGCTGCGCCCGATCGCGTTCCCCCGACCGGAAGAGACCGAATCCCCGGAAGCGGGGCCCGTACCCGAACCAGCGGAGGGAACACCGGAAGCACCGGAAGCACCGGAAGCACCGGAAGCACCGGAAGCACCGGAAGCGCCAGGGACACAGGAGACATCGGAAGCGTCAGAGACGCGGGAGGCACCGGAGGCACCAGAGGCATCCGAGACGCCAGTGGTGGGAGGGACGGCTGAGGCTCCGGATGCGCCGGAGATGCCGGAGACACCGGAATCCGCGCCGCCCCCCGTCCCCCCGTTCCATCAGGAGTCGCCCACGCGCGCGCTCCTGGACGTGAGCCTCATACGCGCCGCGCAACACCCCCCGCCCCAGCGGGACCCCGAACCGACCCCGGAACCGGACTCCGAGACGGACCCCGTACAGGACGCCATCCCGGAGCCCGCCCCCACACCCGATCCAACGCCCGAACCCACACCCACTGTCGAACCCACGCCCGCCCTCGAACCCACGCCCAAACCCGCCGCCGTCCCCCAACCCGCCCCTGAAACCACACCCACGCCCAAACCCGCCCCCGTCCCCCAACTCGCCCCTGAAGCCACACCCACACCCGCCCCCGTCCCCCAACCCGCCCCTGAAGCCACACCCAAACCCGCCGCCGTCCCCCAACTCGCCCCTGAAGCCACACCCACACCCGCCCCCGTCCCCAAACCCGCCCCCGAGCCCAGCGCACCCCCGGCGCTTCCCGAACCCCCCTCCCTCGCCACGCACACCACGGTCTCCCGCGCGGTGGTCATGCCGCCGGGCGAACTCCCCGGCCCCGCGGTGCCCTCCGTCCCACGCCGGGGCCGGCGCCGGATGGGCCTGGCGGCCGCCGGTGGTGTGGTGATCGTGGGAACCGTCGTCGGGCTCGTCATGGCGCAGACCGGCGGCTCCTCCCACGACACGACCGGCGCGTCCGTCTCTACCTCTACCTCCGCCTCCGCCTCGACCTCACCATCGGCCTCGTCGACGTCACCGAACTCCGCGCAGACCTCATCCACCGGCCCCTCCTCCCCACCCCCCACCGTCGAAGGCACATCACGCCCGCCGAGCCTGCCGGCGGGCGCCCGGAAGGAGGCCGGGCTGTACGCGTGGGTGCCGCCGCAGGGCTGGCAGCGGGTGGCGGAGAGCGGTTCCGAGGTGCACTACACCTCGCCCGACCGTGCGCAGGAGATCGTGGCCAACGCGACCCCGGCCCGGGGTGATCTGCTGGCGCAGTGGCAGCAGGCGGAGGTGGGCACCAGCAAGGGCCGCAACTACCGCAGGATCCGCCTGGAGCGCACCACGTTCCGCGGCGCGCCCGCGGTCGTGTGGGAGTACACCGTCACGGCCAGGGACCGGCTCTGGCACGTCCGACTGCTCGGTTTCCGCTCCGGCGGCACGTCGTACGAGATCAGCACCTGGTACCACCCCGACATCGAGGCGACCGCGCTCCCCGTCTACGACGAGGTCAAAAAGAGCTTCACGCCCCTGTGAACAGATGGGGAGGGGCCCGGCGGCAGCTGCCGCCCCCCGCCCCCCCCCAAGCCGAATACCCGCGAAGACCGGCCCCGGCGGGACGCCGGCCGCGGAAGGCACGGCGGCCGGCCCGCTTGATGACCACGGAACCGAGGACGACACCGGCGACCAGCAGCAGGAAGACCGCCGGGCCCCTCCCCGTTACCGATTCCGCCGGATTCGGCGTCCGGGTGCTCAGGCCTCCGACGTGGCGTCGACCGGTTCCCCGGCGCCCACCGGCGCGCTGACGCCCGCCGGCTCGGTCGCCGCGGAGCCGCCGAGCTTCTGCTTCACGAAGGCGATCACGAGCACGATCGCGGCGACGAGCAGCGACAGCAGTACGGTCTCGCGTCCGTCGTGTTCCGTGTCGGTCAGCATGTAGCCGAGGACGAAGACGATCAGTGCGGCCGTCGCCCAGGTCAGGTAGGGGTACAGCCACATCTTCACGACCAGCTTCTCCGGCGACTCGCGCTGGATGATCTTCCGCATCCGCAGCTGCGAGAAGCAGATGACCAGCCAGACGAACAGGGCGACCGCGCCGGAGGAGTTGACGAGGAAGAGGAAGACCGAGTCCGGGAACTTGTAGTTGAAGAAGACGGCGACGAAGCCGAAGACGACCGAGACGACGATCGCGGCCATCGGCACACCGCGCGAGGTGGTCTTCGCGAACACCTTGGGCGCGTCGCCGCGCTCGCCGAGCGAGAACGCCATCCGGGAGGCCGTGTAGAGCCCGGAGTTCAGGCAGGACAGCACGGAGGTCAGCACGATGAAGTTCATGATCTGACCGGCGTGCGCGATACCGAGGGAGTCGAGGGCGGCGACGTAGGAGCCCTTGTCCTTGATGGAGGGGTCGTTCCACGGCAGCAGGGACACGACCACGAGGATCGAGCCCAGGTAGAAGACGCCGATGCGCCAGATGATGCTGTTGGTGGACTTGGTGACGGCCCGCTGCGGGTCCTCGGACTCACCGGCGGCGAGGGTCGCGATCTCGCTGCCCATGAAGGAGAAGACGACCAGGAGCACACCGGTGAGGATCGCGCCGGGCCCGTGCGGCAGGAAGCCGCCGTGGTCGCTCAGATTCCCCAGGCCGGCCTTCGGGGCGTCGACACCCGGCAGCACGCCGAAGATCGCGAGCGCGCCGACGATGATGAACGCGCCGATCGCCACGACCTTGATCCCGGCGAACCAGAACTCGAACTCACCGTAGGAGCCGACGGAGACCAGGTTGGTCGCGGTGAGCACGATCATCACAATGAGCGCCCAGCCCCACTGCGGTACGCCGGGCATCCAGCTTTCGAGGATCTTGGCTCCCGCGGTCGCCTCGACGGCGAGCACGACCACCCAGAAGAACCAGTACAGCCAGCCGATCGAGAAACCGGCCCAGCGCCCGAGCGCGCGGTCCGCGTGCGCGGAGAACGAACCGGAGGTCGGGTTCGCGGCGGACATCTCGCCCAGCATCCGCATCACCAGCACCACGAGCGTGCCGACGAGGGCGTAGGAGAGGAGGATTCCGGGGCCCGCGGTGGCGATACCGGAGCTGGAGCCCACGAAGAGGCCGGCTCCGATGACGCCACCGATGGCGATCATGGTCAGATGGCGGTTCTTGAGTCCGGCCTGGAGGCCTGAACCGGGTTCTCCGGGGCCTCCGTGGCCGCTTGCGGCCTTTGTGGGGGTCGGCTGCGAGGTCATGAGGGGGATTCCTTTGCGCCGGGTGAGCAGATTTCCGTACGAGCGGTGTACGGACCCGAGCGAGTCCTTGTAGGGACCCTGTAACGAGCCGGTCCAGTGAATCGGAGGCAAAGGAATTCGTGAACCTTTGAATCCGGATCGTTACTTGAGGTTTCCTTGAGGTTTGTAGCCCTGCTCACAGTTTTCGCTGGCGGCACCCGGCGAGGCCGATCCGAAACAGCCGTGTCACACTCGGACCATGCGCGTGTATCTCGGCTCCGATCATGCCGGTTTCGAACTCAAGAACCACCTCGTCGAGTGGCTCAAGGCCGCCGGGCACGAGCCCGTCGACTGCGGGCCCCTCATCTACGACGCCCAGGACGACTACCCGCCGTTCTGCCTCCGCGCGGCGGAGCGTACGGCGGCCGACCCCGAGGCCCTCGGCATCGTGATCGGCGGCTCCGGCAACGGGGAGCAGATCGCGGCGAACAAGGTGGACGGGGTCCGTGCCGCGCTCGCCTGGAGCGAGGAGACGGCGTCGCTGGGCCGCCAGCACAACAACGCCAACGTGGTGGCGGTGGGTGCGCGTATGCACTCCGAGGAGGAGGCGACGAAGTTCGTGGAGGTGTTCCTCTCCACGCCCTTCTCCGGTGACGAGCGCCACATCCGCCGCATCGACATGCTCTCGGCCTACGAGAAGACCGGCGACCTCCCGCCCGTCCCACCCCACCACCCCCAGCAGGCCTGAGTCCTCGGCTGCGGGTGGGGGGGTGCTCGCACAGTTCCCCGCGTCCCTACGGGACCGGGGCTGCGCCCCGGATCCCCGCCCGCCCGAAGTTCTTCGGCCGCGGGCCGGTGGGGGCTGGTCGCGCAGTTCCCCGCGCCCCTGAAAGCCTTCAGCCTGCCCGGCGTTCCGGGACGAGCCTGGGGGCCGATGCCCCACCTGCCCCGGTCGGGCCGCATGTTCAGCCCGTCCGGCGTTCCGGGACGAGCCTGGGGGCCGATGCCCCACCCGCCCTGGTCGGGCCGCATGTTCAGCCCGTCCGGCGTTCCGGGACGAGCCTGGGGGCCGATGCCCCACCTGCCCCGGTCGGGCCGTATCTTCAGCCCGTCCGGCGTTCCGGGACGAGCCTGGGGGCCGATGCCCCACCCGCCCTGGCCGGGCCGCATGTTCAGCCCGTCCGGCGTTCCGGGACGAGCCTGGAGGCCGATGCCCCACCCGCCCCGGTCGGGCCGTATCTTCAGCCCGTCCGGCGTTTGAGGACGAGGCCGTTCAGGCCGATGCTGGGGTCCAGGGGGCGCAGCGCCCCTGGCGGGGGCTGGGGCGGAGCCCCAGAGGGATGGGACGGGTAGGGGCGGCGGGGGCGAGACACCCCTCCCCGAGCCGTCCGCGCCGTAGAAGACACTGCCGCACGAGGAGGACCCCGTGCCCGAGGGGCACACGATTCACCGGCTGGCCGAGGACTACCAGGCCAGGTTCGCAGGCGGGCCCACCCGCGTCACCAGCCCCCAGGGCAAGTTCACCGACGCCGCCGCCCTCCTCGACGGCACCCCCCTCGAACACGCCGACGCCCACGGCAAACACCTCTTCCTCGCCTTCCGCGCCGCCGACTGGATCCACATCCACCTCGGCCTCTTCGGCAAGGTGAACTTCGGCGACGCCCCCGCCCCGCCCCCCACCGACACGGTCCGCCTCCGCCTCGCGAACGCCACCTCGTACGTCGACCTCCGCGGCCCCACCACCTGCGCCCTGATCACGGACGAAGAGAAGCAGGCGATACACGCCCGCCTCGGCCCGGACCCCCTCCGCGCCGACGCGGACCCGTCGGCGGCGTACCGCCGCGTCTCCCGCAGCCGTACGACGATCGCCGCGCTCCTCATGGACCAGAAGATCATCGCGGGCGTCGGGAACGTCTACCGCGCAGAAGTCCTCTTCCGGCACGGCATCGATCCGTACCGCACGGGGAAGGACATCACCCCGACGCAGTGGGACGCGATCTGGACGGACCTGGTGGCACTCATGCGCGAGGGCGTCCGCAACAACCGCATCGACACCGTCCGCCCGGAACACACCCCGGAGGCCATGGGCCGCCCACCGCGCGTGGACGACCACGGCGGCGAGGTGTACGTGTACCGCAGGGCCAACCTGCCCTGCCACATCTGTGGCGGCGAGATCCGCACCGCCGGTCTCGCCGCCCGCAACCTCTTCTGGTGCCCGACCTGCCAGAACCGCTGAACCGGATTCGCCCCCCCGGGGGGCTAGAACCCGTGCGGCAACCAGGGCGCGACCGTCGACGAGAAGCCCACCGAGGCCTCCGCGAGCGCCCCCTGCCGCAGCTCCCGCACCCGCCCCGCCGCCGCGAGCGAGGCCAGGGACACCCCGCCGAGATACGCCGCCCCCAACTCCCGAACGGACAGCGCGAGATCGGCGGCGTCCGGCGTACGCACACAGGTCGCGCCCTTGGTGTCCCCGGTGAGCCGCCAACGCCCTTCGTTCCAGGGGCAGAACACGTCCTCCACCTCGAACACCACGTCCACCGGCGCCTGATACGTCCGCGCCTCCAACGCGGCACCGACGTCCACGAGCCGCACGTGCAACGCGTCCCGCATCCGCACCGCGCAGCGGCGGATGTCGGACACCATGTACTGCCACGCCTCGTCGACGGGGCGGCCGTAGGCGTGCACCGTGGACGTCAGGTCGATCTCGAAGAGGAACCGCCACAGCGCCGCGTGCGCTTCCGGGCCGAGCGCCTCCAGTTGGTCGAGGCGGACGGTGAACCCGGCCCCGCGGTGGTCGCCGTCCCGCTTGATCCGGTACCGGGCAAAACCGACGACCTCGTCGTCCCGCTCGGCGACCACGCACTGCAACGGCGACGCGCCGTCCCGCTCGCTCTCCGGGTCGAGCAGCATCGCCCGGTCCCAGCCGGGCCGCCGCGCCAGCATGCCGGGCCGACCCGGGACCAGCCGCGCGTACACCGCCTCGCAGGCGTCGAGTACGTCGGCCGGCGCGGCGTACCGCAGACGTACGTCATCGGTGCCGGGCGGTACGGACAGTCGTACCCGGGTCGTGTCGATCTCGACGTTGTACTGGTGGGTCGCGATGCCGTAGCCGAACCGGCCGTAGATCACCGGTTCCGACGCGGTCAGTACGGCCAGCGGTTCGCCCCATGAGCGGATGTCGTCCAGCTGCCGCCGCATCATCGACCTCAGCAGCCCGCGCCGCCGGTGGGTGGCAGCGACGCTCACCATCGTGATGCCCGCGGCCGGTACGGAGGCGCCGCCGGGGACGGTGACCCGGAAGGAGAACGCCCCCGAGGTGCCCACACACTGGTCGCCGTCCCAGATCCCCAGGGAACGGTCGTACTCTGTGAGCGCGTTCATCATTTCGCGCTCCTCGGACGACTCCGGTACGCCCCCGAACGCGCGGACCAGGCTGTCGTACCACGTGTTCCACTCGGGCTGCCGCAGCACCCGCAGGTCAGTCGTCATACGCCATGCCTACCAGGGCAATGCGGTACGAGCGAGGGAATTTCCCCCACATGCGGAGGCGCCGTTCACTGTGATGTTGAGCGCTCGGACGGGGGACAAGTGGGACCTCCCGTGCCAAGCACCTGGTCCGATGGATAGGGTCCCGAACTAATGGCAGCAGGACGAGTGCGGCGCGCGGAAGCCGAGACGTTCACAGCCCGGTTGAAGAAGCAGTGGCACCGGGCTCGCATCGGCGTGCGCAGATCCGCCGTCGACTACTTCCGCGGTGACGGTTCGGACTGGATCGCACTGGCCGGTCTGCTGCTGACCATCCCCGTGATCGCGGCCACGACACTGATGAACTCGGTCTGGTGCTCTCCGGCCGCGCTGGTCCTGCCGATCGTCGCGGGCGGCCTTCTTCTGCGCCCTGCCAGCCTGCTCGGCCTGTACGCGGCCGCCGCCACCGCGCTGATAGTGGAGTCCGTGAAGCTGGGCCCGTACACCGAGGGCCCCTCCCGGGTCACCCCGGGCGTGGTCCTGGTGGTCGCGGCCTGCGGCTTCTTCGGCCTGCTGATCGCCCAGTTCCGCAGCCGGGTCGGCGTGCCCTGGCGGCGCGGTGGCACCATGCTCTTCGACCTGCGCGAACGCATCCGGGTGCAGAGCAAGCTGCCGAGCCTGCCGTTGGGCTGGCACCGGGAGATGGCGTTGCGCCCGGCGGGCGGTCAGTCGTTCTCGGGGGACTTCGTCGTGGCCGCACGTACGAACGGCGGCCGAACCCTCGAAGTCGTCCTGACCGATGTGTCCGGAAAAGGCATGGATGCGGGGTCGCGCGCACTGCTCCTCTCCGGGGCCTTCGGCGGTCTCCTGGGATCGCTCCCGCCCCACGCCTTCCTCCCCGCCGCGAACGGCTACCTCCTGCGCCAGGACTGGGACGAGGGCTTCGCCACGTCGATCCACCTGGTCCTGGAGCTGGACTCCGGCGACTACGAACTCTTCTCCGCCGGGCACCCGCCGGGCCTTCAGCTCAGCGCGGGCAGCGGGCGCTGGGAGGAGAAGGCCGCGGAGGGTCCGCTCCTCGGGGTCTACGACGGTGCCCAGTTCGACCCCGTCAAGGGTTCTCTGCGGCCCGGGGACGTCCTGATGCTCTTCACGGACGGTCTGGTGGAAACCTCCGACCGTGACATCGTCGAGGGCATCGACCGCCTCACCGGCGAGGCCGACCGCTATGTCGCGGGCGGTTTCCACGGCGCCGCGTGGCACCTCATCGAGGCGGTCGCCAAGGACGTCAACGACGACCGGGCCCTCCTCCTGATCTGCCGAGAAGGCCCCACGGCAACCCGCTGACGACGGCCCTGGGTTCGGCCGCCGGCTTGCTGCGGGCCGGTGGGGGCTGGTCGCGCAGTTCCCCGCGTCCGGGCACGGGCCGTACATCCCGCCCTTTTTGTGAGGGTCCTTCGCCGGGGCGGTTGTCATGCTCGGTCTGACGGCGGTCACCGTCCCCACCCGCGCGGCGCTGCGGCGGGAGACACTGGAGGAGTGACGCAGACTCTCCTGACCCTGGCCGAAATAGAGGCCCTCGCCCGTGCGGCGCACGCCGCCCAGACCGACAAGGCGGGGCGGCCGTACGCCGAGCACCTGCAGGCAGTCGCGGACGGGGTCCGTGAGCGCGGGGGCGACGACGAGCAGATCGCGGCGGCCTGGCTGCACGACGCCGTCGAGGACGACGTGCTCTCCGAGGACTGGCTGCGCGAGGCCGCGCTGACCGGGCGGACGAAGGACATCGTGCTGGCGCTGACCAAACGCGAGGGAGAGCCCCCGGAGTCGTACGCGAAACGCATTCGTACGACTCCGGGAGCTCTCGTGGTCAAGGCCTCGGACCTGGCGCACAACGCCGATCCGGCCCGGCTCGCGGTCCTCGACGAGCACACCCGCGCGCGGCTGACCAAGAAGTACGCCGCGATGCGGGCGCTGCTGGGACTGCCGCCGGGCTGACGGTGGCCATGGCGGGTCGGCGGTGGTTACGCCGGACTGACGGTGGCTACGCCGGGGTCTTGGCCCGTTCGCGGGCCAGCTCCGTGGCGTCCCGCTTGAACGCCCACTCCATGCTGGGCTCCATCGCGAAGCGGAAGACCCGCCGGACCGGCGCCGTGCACAGCAGGGTGACGGCCACACCCGCGACGAGGGTCACGAAGATCTCGCCGAGCGGCCGGTGCAGCCACTTGTGGTCGAACCAGCCCCAGTAGTCGCCGCCCTTGACCAGGAAACCGTGCAGCAGATAGCCGTACAGCGTGCCCGCGCCGAGCGCCGTGAACCACATCCTGCGGCGCGGCACCCAGGCGAAGAAGCACGCGGTCAGCACCAGCGAGCAGCCGAGGAGGGCGAGCACCATCACGGGGCCGACCCACCAGGGGACACCCAGCTCCTGGGCACTGTCGCGGTGGTAGAACCAGCCGGGGTTCATCCGCGGTACCGCCCACCAGCTCACGACCAGCGCGGCGGCGAACACCGGCACCGACAGGATGCGCACCTCGCGGCGGCGCACCAGCTGGAAGTGCTCGGGCTTCATGCACAGGCCCAGCACGAAGAACGGCAGGAACTGGAGCGTCCGCTGCAGATCCAGGTCGTCACCGATGGACGGTGAGGTGGTCGCGAGCATGGCCACGAGGAGCGCGAGCGGAAGCGGCCAGCGGACCAGCTTCCACAGCGGCGTCGTCAGCCGCCAGATGAACAGCGCGCACAGGAACCAGGTGAGGAACCAGGGGTCGAGCAGGCTGACCGGCAGCGACGGATCGTCGTCGGCCCAGCGCTTGAAGAGGACGTACGCCACTTCGAAGACGACGTACGGCACGGCGACACCGGTGACGAGCCGCTTCAGCCGGTCGGCGCGCATGTCGAAACTGCGGGAGAAGTAGCCGGAGATGATGATGAACGCCGGCATGTGGAAGGCGTACACGACCATGTACGCGGCTTCGAGGACGCGGCTTTGACCCTTCAGCGGTTCCCAGGCATGGCCCATGGCCACGAGCACGATCGCCAGGTACTTGGCGTTGTCGAAGAAGGCGTCGCGCGGTTTGCCGGGCTGGGTGGCGGCGGCGGTGACGGCCGTGGTGCCGGCCGGCTTCGAAGTCCGGTCGGACGGTCGGCTCGGGGCTGAGCGCGAGGTCGGCACTTCCTCCACCGGCCGCTCCGCCGGGGGGAGCGGCGTTCGGCGGGGCCCGTTCGGGTGGAGCGAGTTCGTCACGGACCCTCCCACCAGGAACCGCGGGGGGCGGAGGGAGCGGGGGAGACGATCCAGGACCTTGCTGCTCTTGCGGGGGACGAGGCGGCTTGGAACATCTGAGGCACCCTAGCGTTGTCTGTGTGTCTTCGTAAAACTCCTGGCGTTATTCCTGCTTATCACGTGTGAGTTCGTCCGTGAGTAACGTTTCGAGCACCATGGATTCGAGGATTACCCCTTACTGCATGCGGCAGTTGCGGCGCTGTTCTGTCCGTATTCGTCACGACTAATTGGTGCATAACACTCGCGGGCGACTCTGGTGAAATGTCCAATCTTCGGCGTCTTCGGGTCATCTTCCGGGTGCCCTCCGGGGTTTCTTCGCCGTGCCTGTGGCGACAATTCGAAATTCCTGCGAACGGGATGTGTGGACACAGCAACGATCCCTCTGAATTTCCCATACCGGCGCACCGTCGAATTACCGTACGGGGTCGCGCAGTTGGTCCGCCCCGGGACGGCGGGGGAGGGCGGCTTCCCGGCGGTCCCGACCGACGATGTGTCACCTGCGGCATACGGGGGCCGGGTTGGTGGCACGATGGTTCTGGCGGGGGTGTGTGGGGCTGCACCCCCGGGCCGGGAGAGCGGACCGACCGTAGGGTGTGATCAGTTGTGGCCATCTCGCTGTCAGTGGTACTGCTGTTGGCGATCATCCTCGTGGTGCTGATCCGAGGGGGATCGATCAAGGCGGGGCCCGCCATCGTCGCGGTGCTCTTCGGCTTCTTCCTCGCGTCGACCGGAATGGCTCCGTCCATCCAACGGTTCCTCGACTCGATAGCGCAGACGATCAACTCGATCAGTTTCTGATCTCCCGGCGGGACGGGCCGACGTCTTCCCGCCCCCATTCGTGGACGCGGATCCCGACGGCCGCGCCCGGGGCCGACCGCGCTCTCCATGCCGGCTCGATCAGTGATCCGAGATCCGACCGGCCGACCGGCCGGGAAATCGATCGACGATCCCGACCGGTCGGCAAAACGATCGGCGATCCGACCGGTCGGCAAAACGATCGGCGATCCGACCGGCCGGGAAAATGCTCAGGGCCGGGCCGGAGGAGTGATCCTCCGGCCCGGCCCTGAGCCGCATGGAGCGGGCGACGGGAATCGAACCCGCGTAGCTAGTTTGGAAGATCGCGTATGCGGATGTGCGGTGACCTGGAGAGACGCTGACCTGCGCGTTTCTGAACTGGTTGCCGTGACTCCCCGTCGTTCCCCGTGCGGTACCCCCTCATCGGGCACGCAGGGGGCACGTGTGGCTCTCTGCCGCGTTCTCAGCCTCCTGTGCCCCAAACCGTCCGTCCAGGGCCCTACTCGGCTCTCATGCGGTGCTCTGAGCCGCTCTTCTGGTGCACAGGCTTTGAGGTCGGGCCTCATCCTTATCAGGTCAATCACAGCGTTCCTGCAACTCGGAATGATCCGTGCTCCCCGGAGAAGCGGCGGTCGGCGGGAGTCGCCCTCGTCCGGCCCGATCCGTCGGTGTTGGTGTCAGACGTTGGTGTCAGACATCACTCACGGACTTGACAGTCCTGGAAGTCCACGACGACTGCTACCCCGGCAGCAAGCATCTTCGCCACCACGAGCTCTGACAGTTCCTCATCGCAGATGACCTCGGCCATAGGCGGGTCACCTCTGCGTATCGGCAGATAGCCCATGTCGCTTCGGAAGAGGGCCCACCGTTCCCGCTCGGTGGTCCACATCCCTTCGTACTCAGACAAGTCCCGCTCGCTCATGAACACCCCCCTGAGCAGCAGATTAGCTCGCAACCTCAACCCACCACACTCCCCAGCTTCCTTCCCGTCCGCCGTCGACCCACACACCGTGGAGCGGGCGTGGTTCATGGCGTCCAGGTGGAGCGCGCCACTGTACGAACGACCTGGACGCCATGGGCCGCGTCTGCTCGGCTTTGCCTGGGTCGACGGTGGACGGGATGGGAGCACCCCCGCGCATCCCACTACGGACCCGCGGTCGGCGACGGCGCCCCCTCCATCCCGGTGCCGGCCGATCCCCCGCCGGAGGCATCGTCTTGACCGTAGGCCGCGCTATACGGTGATCGACTCATGGCCACCGGCCCTATCCACATGTGGGCGCGCGTCGGCGGCGGCAGCGCCGAGCGGGCCGAAGGCAGGAGCGCGGGCGCAGCCAGAGCCGGGAAGCGCGCCCGGCGGAGCGGAGCGCAGCCGGGGCTTGATGAGGTAGAGAAACCTGTAACAACCCGCGCCGGGTCACGCCGGGTCACGCGTCGAAGTCGTACTCCAGCACGTACGAGGCAGCGTCCAGCGTCATTTCGTTGATCTCAACGGGGCGGCCTTCGTCGGCGAACGCCGTACGACAGATGAGGATCACCGGCGTGCCTGCGGAGATGCTCAACTGTGCAGCCTCGTGCTTGGTGGGCATGCGTGAGCGGATCTCTTCGCGGAAGTGCACCGGCTTGTGTCCCAGTTCGGCGAGCCTGGCGTATGTGCCGCCTGGGCCTGTATCCACCTGGGTGATCGCTGATCCGGCAACCACCGAGCTAGGCAGATAGCTCGTTGCGAGAAGAACGGGCTTTCCGTCGAGGACGAACCGTCGGCGTCGCACGCACACCGTGTCTTCCTCGGTGAGGTCCAATACCTGCCCGATCGGCTCCGGTGCGGCCTCTTCTGTCACCGTCACCTGGTCCACCACGAGTGTGCGGTCCTCGATGTCTGCCGACCAGATTGATCGGCCGGTGCCCCACTGGTCCTGGGAGAGTCGCTGGATGCCCTTGCGCCGCAGAGGGCGGAATGCGCGAACGAACACCCCTGCACCCTTGCGCGACTCGGCAACGCCTTCGTTCTGGAGCACGCCGAGTGCCTGGCGGGCGGTCATGCGGGCCACGCCATGCGCGGCCATGAGGTCGTTCTCCCCTGGTAGCCGATCACCCGGACCGTACTCGCCTGCCTGGATCGCCTCTCGTAGGGAGTCCGCGATCCGCTGGTACTTCGGCCGACGGTCGTCGGTGCTGGCCATCTGAGAGCCCTCCTCTCTTCTCTAGACACCTTAGGGCACCTGTGTGCTGCCGCGCTCTGGACGTGTTGCCGCGCATCGCGAATTTCAACCTCTCTAGACATCTCTGTTGACGTCTCTAGAGACGTGCGCTCTACTGGAGATACCTAGAGAGGTTGCGAGTCGGCAATCTCCATGAACGAGGGATGTGCTCATGCCGTCTTTCAAGATCGATGTTTCGACCGCTGTCGTGTTCGTGGCCACGGCGCCGACGCCGAAGCTGATCAGTCAGAAGACCGGGGAGCGGGCGGTGGACCGGGAGACCGGTGCCGGGCTGTCCACGGTGGGCCTGCTCATCTCGGACGAGGGGGAGGGCAACCTCTACCAGGTGACCGTTCCCGAGACGGGCCTCCCCGAGGGCCTCGCGCCGGGCACGCCGGTGAAGGTGATCGGCCTGAAGGCGCGGGACTGGGAAAACGAGTTCAACGGCCAGAAGCGCCACGGCATCTCGTTCCGCGCGGTCGCCGTCACGGCCGGGGTCTGAGCCATGGCTGATCTGTCCCTGTGGCTGGAGGCGTCGGGCGCCTTAGCGGGTGCCGGTGGTCTGGGCTACGCGAAGTTCCGCGCTCCGCGCGTGTACTGGTCGCTGGTCGGACTGCCGGCGGCCTGGGGCCGCTTCACCCTGAGCTACCGGTCGACGATGGATGTGTGCGGGCTGACGGTGCAGCCGTCGGGTCTGCGGGCGTTCATGGTCCGCAACGTCGCCCGGCGCGAGGTGCAGCCGGTGCCGCCGAAGATCCGCCGGGTCCGCGGCACGTCCACCGGTCTGCGGGTCACCCTGCGGCTCCCCGCGGGCCTGGAACCGGCGGACGTGGTCGCCTCCTCGGAACGGCTGCGTCACGCCTGGGGCGTGCACTCGGTCACCGTGATCGAGACGAAGCCCGGGTTCGTGGAACTGCGGATGACCGGGTACGACGTGCTGCGGCGGGTGCGGATGCCGCGCAAGGCACAGCCTCACGACATGATCGTGCCGGTGGCTCTGCGCGAGGACGGGACCGCGTTCGTCCGCGACTACCGCAAGGTCCCGATGGCGCTCACGCTGGGCGCCAACCAGTCGGGCAAGTCCATGTTCCAGCGCAACCTGGTCAAGGGCCTGGCTCAACTGCCGGTGGCGCTGGCGGGGATCGACTGCAAGCGCGGTGTCGAACAGTCCGCCTACGCGCCGCGTCTGTCGGCCCTGGCCACCGATCCGGACCGTGCCGCCGCGCTGCTCGATGTGCTGGTGGCGGAGATGGAATCCCGGTTCGACCTGTTGAGCCTGTATGGCGTCTCGGACCTGTGGGAGCTTCCGGAGAAGGTACGGCCGGTGCCGATCGTGCTCCTCGTCGACGAGATCGCGGAACTCTTCCTGATCTCCTCGCGTAAGGATGAGGAGCGCCGCGAACGGCTGGTGACGGCGCTGATCCGGCTGGCGCAGATGGCCCGTGCCGCCGGGATCTACCTGGAGATCTGCGGGCAGCGCTTCGGCTCCGAGCTCGGCAAGGGCGCCACCATGCTCCGTGCTCAGCTCACCGGGCGTGTGGTGCACCGCGTCAACGACAAGCAGACCGCCGAAATGGGCCTCGGTGACGTCGCACCAGAGGCGGTCCCGATGGTCACGACGATCCCGCCGGACAAGGCCGGCCTGGCGGTCGCCGCCGACTCCTCCGGCGGCTGGTCCCGCATCCGCACGCCGATGACGACACAGGCGGAAGCCACGGCGGTGTGCCGGGAGTTCGCCCACCTGGTCCCGTACCTGCCCGCGCTCGACCCGTTCCGCCCGCACGTCCCGGCCGGCCCCGCGCCCGCGAGCGTGCCGCCGCTGGTCAAGCCGGTGCCGGTCACCGAGTAGCACACCGCCCCACCCCGGTTGGCGCGACCGCTTCGCGCCAGGTCCCTACCCGAGCCATGCCTGAAACAGGAGGACCACCCGATGTGCGAGCACTGCGAGGACTTCCACCGCACGGTGCTGCTGCTCGGCTCCCTCGCCCTGTACGCCGACCAGTACGGCGCCGACCACGCGTTCGTGGACGCGATCGGCCCGTCCATCGCGGCATCCCTTCCGGAGCCCCCGCCGGGCCTGTTCCCGCCCGGCTACGACCCGACCGACGGCCCCGAGTACCCCGGCGAGTGGTGACCCGTGGCCACGAAGAAGACACCCCCGCGCCCCGCCCCCACCGCGGCCCCGGCTCCCCCGAAGTGCGGTCCGTGCGACGGCACCGGAGAGGTTCCCGTCACGGTCCACGTGGGCCGCAAGCGCCGCGCCGTCGGCAAACAGGCCGGTATCTGCCTGGCCTGCTTCGGCACCGGCGAAGCCGCAACCGACTGAACTGCCGGGGCCGGGCGGCCGGACACCGCTCCCCGCCCGCCCCCGGCCCGACCCCCGCGAAGGAGGTGAGGACATGTCCCGCTCGATCCGTCCGGACGCCGTACTCGTACAGGCCGTGATCGCCGGTGCGCTGTCCTTCGCCCACCTGCACGACCTTGCCGAAGCCGCCGGACAGACCGGATGGAAGGCCTGGGCCTACCCCATCAGCGTCGATCTGCTGCTGGTCGCCGCTTGGCGCCGACTGCGCACGGCCCGCCGGGACCGGTCGGCGTGGACCTGGTTCGTGATCGCCCTGTTCGCCTCGCTCGGCGCGAACATCGCCACCGCCGGACTCCTCGACCTGCACAACGTCCCTGCCTGGCTGTGCATCCTCGTCGCCGGCTGGCCCGCGCTCGCCTTCCTCGGCGGCACCCTTCTCGTCCACGCACCCACCGACACCCCGGCCCCCGCCGAACCTCGTGCACAGCCTGTGGACGGACAACCGGCCGTGACCGAGGTCGACATGTACCGCGTCGACCCCCCGGCTCCGCCTGCGGCTCCGGGGCTTCCGGCCGCGCTGCCCGAACCTGCCGCGCCCGCGGTGACGGTGCCGGTCGCGCTCCTGGACCACGCCCGGAAGATCGCCGAGTCACACCGCGCCGCGACCGGGGCCCCGATGGCCGCAGATGCGCTCTCCGCACGGCTCGGGCTCCCCGGCCCGATGTCAGACGCGATCGCCGCCGAACTCCAGCTCACCTGACTAGAAGGGACAGAAATGCCCGTCTACCGGCGCTTCCGGAACGTGATCCGCATCGGCCCCGTCGAGGTCGGCACCTACTTCGACGGCCGCGGCCGCAACAGGCACACGGCGGCCTGCACCGCCCCCGGCTGCGGCTTCTCCACCGACTACAACGACCGCTCCGCCGCCGAACTCGCCGCCCGCACCCACCGCTGCCAGCCCTAGGGGATCACCGCCATGAACGTTCCGCTCTGGCTCGCCCTGGTCGCCGTCGGATACCTCGGCGTCAAGCTCGTCCGCCCGCCCTGGTGGCTGGTGGCCGTGCTCCTGCTCGGCGGCTACCTCATCGCCCACAGCGTCCTCGGCCCCGCCGTCGGCGCGGTCGTCAAGTAACCCCACTCGAAGGGAGAAAAGCTCGTGTTTACCCCGAAGTACCCGACCCCCGACACCGCCCCGCCCCCTGCACCGGCCCCGGCCGCGAACACCCCGGTGACCTCGGCCCCCGCTCCGGCCCCGGTGTCCCAGGCTCCGGCACGGCCCACCGTCCAGCTCACCCCCGGCACGGCTGTCGCTCTCGTCGGTGGCGGTACCGCGGTGGTCCTCGTCGTCGGCGCGGTTCTGGTCTCGCTGCTCCTGGCGGTCGCTATCACCGGCGTTTCCGTCGCCCTGGTCGCGGTGGTGCTGCGCCTGCTGCTCAAGGACCTGCACAACCGCTGAACGGCCCCCGGAGCGGCCTCGGTCGCCAAACTTCCGCCGCTCCGGGCGCCTGGACCTCTTCCAGATCTTTCGACCCGAAAGGGAAGCCCCATCATGCCTCAGCGCGCCCAGAACACGCCCGTCTGCCGTGACTGCGACGGCTTCGCCGCCGCCGCGATCACCACTGGTACCCGCAACCGCGACGGCTCCCGCACGACCCTGCGCGTCACCTGCCGGGCCTGCAAGGGCACCGGACACATCGCCTCCGCCGCCGTCCTCGTGCGCACGGGGCGGTGACCGATATGGCCGACCTGACCCCGACTCATGACTTCCCTGGCATCCGCATCGGACAGCACTCCAGTTCATCCGAGCCCTTCGCCGACTACGCCTGTGGCGGCTGCGGCGCGACCAACCAGGCCACCGGCAAGGACGACGTCAAAGCCTTGGTCCAGCACTACACGGACAACCACGGCCCCGCCCACAAGCGGAACGGGCGGTGATCGTGTGACCGACACCGCCACCCTGGCGGGTCTCGACCCGGCCACCCTCGGCGACGTGCTGAGGGTGGCCGGTGCCGACGACTTCGACCGCTGGCAAGACCAGATCCGCCGTACCGGCGGCTGCTCTGACCCGATTCGGCTCACCGGCGGCACGAAGACGATCGACCCGACGACCAAGACCGTGCTGCACTCCTACACGACCGAGCACGAGCCGGGCGGCATGCTCCGGGTGGCCTGCGGCAACCGCCGTGCCTCCCGCTGCCCGGCCTGCGCCTGGACCTACGCCGGTGACACCTACCACCTCATCCGCGCCGGACTGACCGGAGACCCGGACAAGGGCACCCCGCACACCGTGCGCGACCACCCCCGCGTCTTCGCCACCCTCACCGCCCCCTCGTTCGGCCCCGTCCACAACCGCCCCGGCAACCGGCCCTGCCGCTGCGGCCAGCGCCACCAGGAGGACGCTCCCGAACTCGGCACCCCGCTCGACTCCGCAACGTACGACTACGCGGGCGCGGTGCTGTGGAACAACCACGCCTCGGACCTGTGGCGCTACTTCACGATCTACCTGCGCCGTGAGATCGCCAAGCGTGCCGGTCTCACCCAGAAGGACGCCCGCGAACAGTCCCGGCTGTCCTTCGGCAAGGTCGCTGAGTACCAGAAGCGCGGGGCCGTCCACTTCCACGCCGTGATCCGCTTCGACGGACCGGACGGACCCGACACCCCGTCCCCCCACTGGGCCACCCTCGACCTGCTCACCGACGCGATCCGTGCCGCCGCTGCCCGCGTGGCTGTCGACGTACCCCCGGCCCGATACCGGCCGGACCCCGACCAACCGGCCCGCACTCAGCCGGCTCGCACGCTGCGATGGGGCACACAGCTCGACGTCCAGCGGATCAAGGCCTTCGGCGACGGCGAAGAACTCACCGAACAGGCCGTGGCCTCCTACGTCGCCAAGTACGCCGCCAAGGCAGCCGAGACAACCGGAGCCGTTGACCGCCGGATCGGGAACAAAGAAGCCCTCGTACTGCTCGACGTGCCCGACCACCCCCGCCGGCTGATCGAAGCCTGCCTCGACCTGCACGCCCTCTACCCCGACCGGAAGCTGCGGGACTGGGCTCACATGCTCGGCTTCCGCGGCCACTTCTCCACCAAGTCCCGCCGCTACTCCACCACTCTCGGCGCGCTGCGCCAGGTCCGTGCCGACTACCGCGCCGCCCAGCAACGCGCCGCCCTCGGCCTGCCCGATCCCGACGACAACCCGGAGGCAACCACCCTCGTGCTCTCCCACTGGACCTACGCCGGCCACGGCCACACCCCCGGCGAATCCTGGCTCGCCGCCAACATCCGCCGGGACATCCAACTGAACCGTGAGACAGCACGTGAAGCCCTTGCAGATCTGCGTCAGGAAGGAGATCACGACCATGAATGAGCGGTACCTCAGCGTTGACCAGGTCGCCGAAGTCCTGGGCACGACCGTGCGCTTCCCCCGGCGCCTGATCGAAGAGCGCCGCATCACCTACGTGAAGGTCGGCCGACACGTCCGCATCCCCGAGAGTGCCGTACGCGAGTACATCGCCGCCAACACGGTGCAGCCGCGTCGGCGTGGTGCCGTCCTCCGGGGGGTGGCTGCCTGATGGCAAGCAAGCGCCGACAGTTCGGCCGTGTCCGCAAGCTTCCGTCCGGCCGCTATCAGGCTCGCTATCTCGGCCCTGACGGACAACTCCGGCCCGCTCCGGAGACGTTCCGCACGAAGAAGGACGCGGACGACTGGTTGGCCGACAAGCAGACTGAGATGCGCCGTGGCGACTGGCACGACCCGGATGCCGGGAAGGTGGCGTTCGGCCCGTACGCCGCAGCCTGGATCAAGGAACGTGAACTGACCAGCACCACACGCCAGTTGTACGGCTCGCTTCTGCGTCACCACCTCGAACCCACTTTCGGGGCGGTCGACGTCGCCGAGATCTCGCCCCCGCTGGTGCGCCGCTGGCGTGCTGACAAGCTTGCGTCCGGCGCCGGACCGACCACCGTCGCCAAGGCGTACGCCCTCCTACGCGCGATCATGGGTACCGCCGTGGCCGATCAGATGATCAGGCGCAACCCGTGCACGATCAAGGGCGCGAGCACCGTGCACACCCCGGAACGGCCGACCGCCACCGTTCAGGAGGTCTACGACCTCGCCGACGCGATCCAGCCGCGTTACCGGGTGCTCGTGCTCATGGCCGGCTTCCTCGGCCTGCGCTGGGGCGAGCTGATCGGCCTGCACCGCCGGGATATCGACCTCGACCACGGCGCCGTACGCGTCCGCCGTGCAGTCGCCGAACTGTTCAGCGGGCAGCGTGAGATCAAGGCGCCCAAGAGCGCTGCGGGCAAGCGCACGGTGGCGATTCCGGGCGCGATCCTCGCGGACGTCCGCGCCCACCTGGAGCGGTACGCCGAGCCGGGCGCCGACGGCCGCGTCTTCATCGGCGCCAAGGGAGCGACCCCGCGCCGCAACCACTTCAACCGGCTGTGGCGCAAGGCCTGCTCGGACGCCGGAATCAAGGGCCTGCACTTCCATGATCTTCGGCACACGGGGAACACCCTGGCCGCGTCGACCGGGGCCAGCACGCGGGAGCTGATGTCCCGCATGGGCCACAGCACCGCTCGCGCCGCGCTGATCTACCAGCACGCGAGCGCCGACCGGGATCGGCTGATCGCCGACGCGGTGAGCGGTCTGGTCAAGAAGGGCCGGAAGCGGGCTCGGAAGGCAAAGAAGAAGCAAGATCCAAAGCCCGAGGGGCACGCGGGGGACACGCCGGACTGAACGGAGCCCCCGGAAACGATCAGGGCCAGGCGGAGGAATATTCCTCTGACCTGGCCCTGAGCCGTACAGAGCGGGCGACGGGAATCGAACCCGCGTAGCTAGTTTGGAAGACTAGGGCTCTACCATTGAGCTACGCCCGCACAGAGAGCGCCGCAGGTCAGTGACCCCGGCACAGGAGGCATCGTAGCGGGTCGCGCCCCATCCCCGCACACCCCGTTCCGCGACCCCACGGACGCTCGTGAAATGCGGCAGCCGCGCTGTCTCCGGGCATGTACCCTACGTGTCGCACCGACGGGGTGTGGCGCAGCTTGGTAGCGCGTCCGCTTTGGGAGCGGAAGGCCGTGGGTTCAAATCCCGCCACCCCGACCACCAGCCGGTTCCGGCGACACGTCAGGCCACGGATCAGGCGAGAGAACAGACGCCCCACGGCCGATGGCCGGGATCGCAAGATCGCCTTTTGGGGCGTGTACCGCCTGCGGTTACTATGCAGGTTGCGCGCCCGTGTGTCTGCACTGTTACGTCTCTCAAGGGCCGCGAATCCGCTGAGGCTCTGCCCGATCTCGGCAGAAACAAACAGCAGAACCCCGCAGCAGTACCCCCAAGAAGTCAGCCACAAGGAGACCGAACCGTGAAGAGCGCCGTGGAGAACCTGAACCCGACTCGGGTTCGGCTCACTGTTGAGGTGCCCTTCGAGGAGCTCAAGGACAGCCTCGACGCGGCGTACAAGAAGATCAACCAGCAGGTCACGGTGAAGGGCTTCCGGAAGGGCAAGATCCCGGCGCGCGTCATCGACCAGCGGTTCGGTCGCGGCGCCGTACTCGAAGAGGCCGTCAACGACGCGCTCCCGAAGTTCTACACCGAAGCGGTCAACGAGGCTGAGCTGAACGTCCTCGGCCAGCCCGAGGTCGACATCACGGAGCTGAAGGACGGCGAAACGCTGAACTTCACCGCCGAGGTCGACGTCCGCCCGACCATCGAGATCCCGGACTACTCCGGCATCGAGGTCGAGGTCGACGCAGTCGAGGTCACCGACGAGGACGTCGAGAAGGCCGTCGAGGAGCTCCGTGAGCGCTTCGCGTCCACCTCGCCGGTCGAGCGCGCCGCCGAGGACGGCGACGTCGTCACGATCGACCTGGAGGCCAAGGTCGACGGAGAGGTGCTGGAGGACGGCGTCGCCTCCGACGTCTCCTACACCATCGGCTCCGGTGAGCTGCTGGACGGCATCGACGAGGCCGTGAAGGGCCTGGAGGCCGGTGGCGAGGCCACCTTCGCCTCCGAGCTCAAGGGCGGCTCGGCGGCCGGTAAGGAGGCCGAGGTCACCGTCAAGGTCACCCAGGTCGCCGCGCGCGAACTGCCCGAGCTGGACGACGACTTCGCGCAGCTCGCCTCCGAGTTCGACACCCTCGACGAGCTCAAGGCGGACAGCCGCAAGCGCCTCGAGAACATGAAGCAGTACGACCAGGCCACGCAGGCCCAGGAGCGTGTCCTGGAGAAGCTGCTCGAGCTGGTCGAGGTCCCGGTCCCCGAGAAGCTGCTCGAGGACGAGATCAACACCCGTAAGCACAACCTCGAGCACCACCAGCTCGGCCAGATGGGCCTCGACCTCGCGAAGTACCTGGAGATCCAGGGCAAGACCGAGGAGGAGTTCGACGCCGAGACCAAGGAAGCGGCGATCAAGGGCATCAAGACCCAGTTCGTCCTGGACGAGCTCGTCAACAAGGAGAAGCTGAACGTCAACCAGGAGGAGCTCACCGAGCACCTCATGCGGCGTGCGGCCTCCTCCGGCATGTCCCCCGACCAGTTCGCCCAGGCGGTCGTCGAAGGCGGCCAGGTCCCGATGCTGGTCGGCGAGGTCGCCCGCGGCAAGGCCCTCGCGGTCGTCGTCGAGGCCGCCACGGTCAAGGACACGAACGGCGAGGTCGTCGACCTCGACGACGAGGAGGACGAGACCGAGTCGGCCACCGAGGTCGTCGCCGAGGTCACCGACGGTGACGAGGCCTCCGTCGAGGCTTCCGAGGAGAAGCCCGAGGCGTAAGCCCACGGCGCTTCAGCAGCTCTACGACGGGCCCCCGGGGACTTCTTGCCCCCGGGGGCCCGTCGGCCTTCCGGGGCGCGAGAAACTGCGCGAGCGACCCACGACGGGCCGCACCCGCCGTTGGACCGCCCGTGGCGGACGCGACCGCGGCTTTGTCCGCGGGGGAGGGGGCGGATCGCACAGTTCCCCGCGCCCCCGACGGGGCCGGAGCCCCGCCGAACCCCCTGTCCAACCCGGCGGAGCGCATGCGCTCACAGCGAACAGTTCCTTCTGCGGGATTCCCCGGAGGGACCCGCGCGTTAGGGTCCATGAATACGAGGGCAGGGGAGTCCCCGAAGCCGCCCCGGGCGGTTGTCGCACCGGGGTCCCACGCCCCCAGCAGAAGACGTGAGACGGCCCGGCGCCGTCGTAAGACGAGCAGGTGGATACGTGACGAATCTGATGCCCACAGCTGCCGGCGACCCTATCGGTGGTGGCCTCGGCGACCAGGTCTACAACCGACTGCTCGGCGAGCGGATCATCTTCCTCGGCCAGGCGGTCGACGATGACATCGCCAACAAGATCACGGCGCAGCTGCTGCTCCTTGCCTCCGACCCGGACAAGGACATCTACCTCTACATCAACAGCCCCGGCGGATCGATCACGGCCGGCATGGCGATCTACGACACCATGCAGTACATCAAGAACGACGTGGTGACGATCGCCATGGGCATGGCGGCCTCGATGGGTCAGTTCCTGCTCAGCGCGGGTACCCCCGGCAAGCGCTTCGCCCTGCCGAACGCCGAGATCCTGATCCACCAGCCCTCGGCCGGCCTGGCGGGCTCCGCCTCGGACATCAAGATCCACGCCGAGCGGCTGCTGCACACCAAGAAGCGGATGGCCGAGCTGACCTCCTTCCACACCGGTCAGACGGTCGAGCAGATCACTCGTGACTCGGACCGCGACCGTTGGTTCGACCCGATCGAGGCCAAGGAGTACGGCCTCATCGACGACATCATGCCCACCGCCGCCGGTATGCCGGGCGGTGGCGGCACCGGGGCGGCGTAAGCCCCTCAGCGCCCCCCAGGGCGGCGCGTGGCCCCTCTGCCGCTCCCGGGCACACCCAGTGCCCCGGAGCGGCGCAGAAGGCCCTCCAGCGCCCCCAGCCGACCGCCCCAGGCTCTTACAGGCTCTTCAGGAGACACAGTGAACGACTTCCCCGGCAGCGGCCTCTACGCCCGCACGCAGGCCGAGTACACCGGTCCTCGTGCGGAGTCCCGCTACGTCATCCCGCGCTTCGTCGAGCGCACCTCGCAGGGCGTGCGTGAGTACGACCCGTACGCGAAGCTGTTCGAGGAGCGCGTGATCTTCCTCGGCGTGCAGATCGACGACGCCTCCGCCAACGACGTCATGGCGCAGCTGCTGTGCCTGGAGTCGATGGACCCCGACCGTGACATCTCGGTCTACATCAACAGCCCCGGTGGCTCGTTTACGGCCCTCACGGCCATTTACGACACGATGCAGTTCGTGAAGCCCGACATCCAGACGGTCTGCATGGGTCAGGCCGCCTCGGCCGCCGCGATCCTGCTGGCCGCCGGTACGCCGGGCAAGCGCATGGCGCTTCCGAACGCCCGCGTGCTGATCCACCAGCCCTACAGCGAGACCGGCCGCGGCCAGGTCTCGGACCTCGAAATCGCCGCGAACGAGATCCTCCGTATGCGTGCGCAGCTGGAAGACATGCTGGCCAAGCACTCGACCACGCCGATCGAGAAGATCCGCGAGGACATCGAGCGCGACAAGATCCTCACCGCTGAGGACGCGCTCGCGTACGGCCTGATCGACCAGATCATCTCCACCCGCAAGATGAACAGTTCCGCGATCGTCTGACGTATCGCTGTATCGTCTGCCGCTCGTCTGTCGCCCGTTGGCGCGGTTCACGACAAAGTGAACCGCGCCAAGGGGGGCCCGAACGGGGGGCTCGGCAAGGTACCGTCGGACATAAGGCAGCACCAGGAGCCGCTGGACCTAGGCGTCTCCCAGGCGAAGGGGAAGCACACCGTGGCACGCATCGGTGACGGCGGCGATCTGCTCAAGTGCTCGTTCTGTGGCAAGAGCCAGAAGCAGGTCAAGAAGCTCATCGCAGGCCCCGGTGTGTACATCTGCGACGAGTGCATCGATCTCTGCAACGAGATCATCGAAGAAGAACTCGCGGAAACGAGCGAGGTCCGCTGGGAGGAGCTCCCGAAGCCCCGCGAGATCTACGAGTTCCTCGAGGGGTACGTGGTCGGCCAGGAGTCGGCCAAGAAAGCCCTCTCGGTCGCGGTGTACAACCACTACAAGCGGGTCCAGGCCGGTGAGAACGGCGGCGGTCAGAACCGGGACGACGCCATCGAGTTGGCGAAGTCCAACATCCTCCTGCTGGGCCCCACGGGCTCCGGCAAGACTCTGCTCGCCCAGACGCTCGCGCGCATGCTCAACGTCCCGTTCGCCATCGCCGACGCGACGGCACTGACGGAGGCGGGGTACGTCGGCGAGGACGTCGAGAACATCCTGCTGAAGCTCATCCAGGCGGCCGACTACGACGTCAAGAAGGCCGAGACGGGCATCATCTACATCGACGAGATCGACAAGGTGGCCCGTAAGAGCGAAAACCCGTCGATCACGCGGGACGTGTCCGGCGAGGGCGTCCAGCAGGCGCTGCTCAAGATCCTGGAGGGCACGACGGCCTCCGTTCCGCCCCAGGGCGGACGCAAGCACCCCCACCAGGAGTTCATCCAGATCGACACGACGAACGTCCTGTTCATCGTGGGTGGCGCCTTCGCGGGCCTGGAGAAGCTCATCGAGTCGAGGGCGGGTGCCAAGGGCATCGGCTTCGGCGCGACGATCCGCTCCAAGCGCGAGCTCGAGTCCAAGGACCAGTTCGAGGCCGTCATGCCCGAGGACCTGGTGAAGTTCGGCATGATCCCCGAGTTCATCGGCCGGCTGCCCGTCATCACCTCGGTCCACAACCTCGACCGGCCGGCGCTCCTCCAGATCCTCGTGGAGCCTCGCAACGCGCTCGTGAAGCAGTACCAGCGCCTGTTCGAACTCGACGGCGTGGAGCTGGACTTCGAGCGCGAGGCCCTGGAAGCCATCGCCGACCAGGCGATCCTCCGCCAGACCGGCGCGCGCGGCCTGCGCGCCATCATGGAGGAGGTCCTCCAGGCGGTGATGTACGAGGTTCCCTCGCGGAAGGACGTGGCGAGGGTCGTCATCACGGCGGACGTCGTCCTGTCCAACGTCAACCCGACGCTGATCCCGCGCGACGCCCGCGGGCGCGGCCCGGGCGAGCAGAAGACGGCGTAGGCGGTACGTATACGCGAAGAGGGGCGCTCGGCGGATGTCGTCGGGCGCCCCTCTTTTTTTGCCGTACGAGGTACGGGTGCGTACCCGTACCTCGTACGGGGAGCGGGAAGCAGCCCATCATGTCCGACGCGAACATCCGTTTCTCCGCCGAGGTGTGCGATCGGCTCGCTGAGATAGCGGCTGCCTACAGACTTTCGCCGCGCGCCTACCTGGCCCGCCTCGCCCACACCCTGCTCACTTCCGAGGAGCGGGCCGAGCGAGCGGCGGCCCGCTGAGTCCCGTCGGCTGCCCTTGCGGTTGTGCAGGAAGACACCGAGGTAACCGCACATACCCGGTATCCGGCCGAACCGACCCCTGACCGCCCTGACGGCGCAATCGTCGTCACCGCCGATCCGGAACGCTGGAAGGACCTGCCCGTCCGGATGCTCGACCTCGCCCCCAGGGTTTCGCAGGAGGGGGAAGTGAGGCTTGGCAGCCTGGCAGGTGACCGCCGACTTCCTCGCTCTGATGGTGGCGAAGCTCCGCGTTGGCTTCCGATACGCCGCTGTAGTTCGTGGCGGATCTCGTGGCGTACTTCGCCGGACTGGTCACGATGGAAAGCGCCAAGTCCACGACAAATCCTGGAATCGGACTCCGTCCCGTGATCTAGTGGCGCCGCCCGCATCGGTCATTCGTTCGCATGGCCGGTGAGCTGAAAACGCGAGGGTGCTACATGAGGATGCGCATGATCAAGCGGGTTCTGGTAGCGGCGAGTGTGGTTACGGCAGCCGGGGTTGTGCCGCTGGTGACGGCGACGTCGGCAAGCGCCGACCAGAGCCGCTGCGTGAACTACATAGGTGGCCACGGCTACTTGGTTGGCCCCAAGGTCAAGGGAGCATGCAGCCATGCCGCTTGGCATGCGGGCAGCGTGGTGGCGAACCCGGCCTGCCTCTCGGGGCTGGTGAACATACACGTCGATCTGTCAGACGCACAGGCTGCCTGTCTCCGCGCCTGACAACGGCAGAGCGGCAGGAGCAGGGGCGCCCGGCAACGCTCGCCGGGCGCCCTCATCCTGGTTCAGCAGCTACTTTGCGACGCGCACGTCGTTGCGGAGCTTGGCGGCGAGGGACGCCACGTCATCGATCGAGCCCCCGTTGCCGGAGGCCAGGCCGGCGAGGCTGAATGCCGACACCTGTGCGACGGTGCTGTGGTCGCCCCAAATGCAGAAAGGCACCGTGATGGTCTTCGCGGCGCCGGCGCCTGTGGACGACGAACTGGTGTTGTCGATCTGCGCCACCTGGCACTTCATGATGCCGTTGGAGAAGCCTGACGGGTTGACCGTCTCCGGGCTGCCGAGCAGCTTGCCCTTGGTGCTGTCACCGCTCTGGTTCTTCTCGGACTCCGACTTGACCTTGGCGAACATGGCGTCCACGGCGGTCTCGGGGTCGTCGATGGTGCCGTAGACACCCTTGAAGGACAGGCTCTTCTGGGACAGGCCGGTGCCGTTCGTGTAGCTCCCGTTGGCGCCCTTCGCGTTCTTCACGCCGAACTTCTGGAAGTCCGCGACATCGCTGTCGCTGACGGTGTCAGAAGAGGATTCGCTTTCCGCCTTCTTGTACGTACCGTTGATCACCGTCGCCTGCGCGACCAGCTTGTGCGGGCCGTCGTCCGCGACCGAACCACTGCCGCTGCTGCTGCCACCGATGACGAGATACGCCGCCACGGCGATCGCGGCGACGACCGCGACCGAGCCGATGATGAGCGCCGTCTTCTTCTTGCCGCCGCCGGGCGCGGGCGGCTGCGGGGCGCCGTAGGGCTGCTGGCCGTAGGGGGGCTGCTGGCCGTAAGGGGGCTGCTGACCGTACGGGGGAGTCTGCGGCGGGACACCCTGGGGAGCCTGCTGGGGGTAGCCGTAGCCGGGCTGCGGAGGAGCCTGCTGCGGATAGCCGTAACCGGGCTGGGGTGCCTGCGGCGGCTGGCCGTAGGGGCCCTGCTGCCCCGGCTGACCGTACGGCCCGGGCTGCTGGGGCGGCCCACCGTACGGGCCCGGCTGGTTGTAGCTCATCTCTGGGTTCCCCTCCAGATGCTTATGTGTTCCTGACATCTTGACGGAAGGCCGAAGAGTGCGGGACACGTGGGGTCTATTGATGCCTAGTTGTTGACAGGCTGTGCCAGATGTTCGACGTACTGGTCGAACTTGGCGGACGAGTGCGCGCCGGCGGAAGCGGCGTAGTACGTCTTCGACCACACATTTTCCGTTGTGCCGCGTGAACGTCGTATGGCCCTAGCTGTAGCACCTTTGAGTTGCTTGGCCAGGTTTGCCACGGAAACGCAGGCCGGATAGCTGACGGTTACGTGGATATGGTCGGCCTCGCCGTGAAACTCCTCGACCTCCGCGTCGAGTTGCCGCGCCGCCTCACGCATCGTGTGTTCGGTGAGCGATAGCAGCTCGCTGGTCAGAACGGGCCGGCGTCGCATCGTGGTCAACGCCAGGTGCACGCGGAGCTCGTGCGACTCCCGGATCGTGCCTCGTCTGGGATCTTCACGCTTCCGTGCGGGTCGCTTCGAGGGGTGAGCCGCTCGCCAAGCGTCCAGCTCCGCCGGTGTCCACGTGGGAGTCCGGCCGGTGTACACGGGTTGCGGAAAACCATTCCCCTTCCGGGAGTTGAGGACGTAAATCGCCTCTGGCGATATGCCGAGATGCTCGGCGGCCTGTACTGGCGTCAGTCGACGATCCATCACGAGGTTCACCGTATGACAGACAAGTTCACCTTGTCTGTCATACGGTGAATGCGCTGATCGCCCCTCCAGCCGAGGCGAGTCGAGCCGTGACGGGGGAGTGCGTGACGGTGAAGAGCAAGGCCAAGGCGGCGGGCAGGTCGGTCAAGGATCCTGCTGACGCCGGGCGCACATACCGCCTCTACCCAGCACCTCGACAGGCTCAGCGGCTCAGCGAGTGGGGGCACACCTGTCGCACCGTCTGGAACGTGGCCCTGGAACAACGGATCTACGTATGCAGGCAACGGCGCATCCGCCTCCGGGCCGACGAGCAGTGCCGCTACCTCACCAGGGCGCGGCACGACCTGCCGTGGATCGGAGACCTGCCTTCCCAGGCGCCGCAGCAGGTCCTCAGGCATCTCGACCGGGCCTACGACAATTTCTGGAATGCGGAGCATCCGGCAGGATTCCCCCGATTCAAGAAGCGCACGGCGCGCCTGGCGATCCCGCTCCCGGGCAGGCCGTGCGCGTGACGAGGCTGAACCGCAGGTGGGCCTGCGTTCGCATCCCCAAGTTCGGGGATGTCAAGTTCAGGTTGACGCGCCCGCTCGGTGGTCGGATCAAGAACGCATCGATCCGTACAGACAGCTCGGGCCGCTGGTACGTCGGCTTCGGCCTGCACATCGGGAGGACGGCAACGCCACCGAATGGGCATCCGCCGGTTGGAGTGGACTTCGGGGTGAAGCAAACGGCGTACCTGTCGGACGAGACGGAGTCACGGCTCATGCCCCAGGCGCTGACCGAGGGCGAGAAGCAGAGGCTGACCGGACTCGAACGCCGCAAGGAGCGGCAGATCGCGCAAGCCAAGAAGCATCGAGGAGGCGGATACGGCAACCGCTTACGAAGGACGCTCCGCGCCATCGCGGAACTCAAGGCCCGACAGGCTCGTCGACGCCTGGACTTCATACATATGCTCACTACAGACTTGGCCAAGAACCACGGCCTGGTCGCCATCGAAGATCTTCGTGTGAAGCAGATGACGCGGAGCGCGACCGGTACGCGCGCCGCACCCGGCGTGCACGTCTCTCAGAAAGCCGCTCTGAACCGGGCCATCCTCGACAATCTGCCGGGGGAGCGGCGCCGCCAGCTCGTCTACAGATGCCCGGCCTACGATCCGACCTCTCTCTGGTGCACCCTGCGAGGACCTCGCAGACATGCGGTGTCTGCCACCTTTGGGGCCCTGCGTCGCGCGTCAGCCGCGACAGGTTCGTCTGTACCGGGTGCGGGCACACCGACGACGCGGATCACAATGCCTCGGTCGTCATTCTCCGTCGTGTCCTTCGTGGTCCGACGGGCACCACCAGTGCCGCAGGACATTGCGGTGAACGGCACGCACCCGCAGGCCATGCCCGGCCTGCGATGCCCCGCACCCGTGCCGGGCGCACGCGTGAACCCCTGAACCCCTCATCCGGGACGGTCCGCCTTCCAGTGGATATCGAGGGCTACGAGGAATCTCGGCAGGTCACTGCAGGGAGGATGTCAAGAAAGAATCGCGTTTCGGGACACGGGCGCGGCACCTCTAAACTGAGCCCGTGACCGAGAACTCTCAGCAGCCGCAATCAGAGCCCACTCCCGAACTGCCGACCCAGTACGCGCCGGCCGACGTAGAGGGGACGCTGTACGAGCGCTGGGTAGAACGCGGTTACTTCGAGGCGGACGCGAAGAGCGACAAGCCGCCCTACACCGTCGTCATCCCGCCGCCGAACGTCACGGGCAGCCTGCACCTCGGGCACGCCTTCGAGCACACCCTCATCGACGCCCTCACCCGCCGCAAGCGCATGCAGGGCTACGAGACGCTGTGGCAGCCCGGCATGGACCACGCCGGCATCGCCACGCAGAACGTCGTCGAGCGGGAGTTGGGCAAGGAGGGCAAGTCCCGCCACGACCTGGGCCGGGAGGCCTTCGTCGAGCGTGTCTGGCAGTGGAAGGCCGAGTCCGGCGGACAGATCTCCGGCCAGATGCGCCGCCTCGGCGACGGTGTCGCCTGGTCCCGCGAGCGCTTCACCATGGACGAGGGGCTGTCCCAGGCCGTCCAGACCATCTTCAAGAAGCTCTACGACGACGAGCTGATCTACCGCGCCGAGCGCATCATCAACTGGTGTCCGCGCTGCCTCACGGCGATCTCGGACATCGAGGTCGAGTACCAGGACGACGACGGCGAGCTGGTCTCCATGAAGTACGGGGAGGGGGACGACACGATCGTCGTCGCCACCACCCGTGCCGAGACCATGCTCGGTGACACGGCCGTCGCCGTGCACCCCGACGACGAGCGCTACAAGCACCTCGTCGGCAAGAACATCCGCCTCCCGCTCACCGAGCGTTTCATCCCGGTTGTCGCGGACACCCACGTCGACCCGGAGTTCGGCACGGGCGCGGTCAAGGTCACCCCGGCCCACGACCCGAACGACTTCGAGATCGGCCAGCGCCACAACCTGCCGAACATCGCCGTGATGGACGAGCACGCGGTCATCACGGTCCCGGGTCCGTTCCAGGGCCTGGACCGGCTGGAGGCCCGCTCCGCCATCGTCGCCGCGCTGCGCGCCGAGGGCCGGATCGTCGCCGAGAAGCGGCCGTACGTCCACTCGGTCGGCCACTGCTCGCGCTGCAAGACCACCATCGAGCCGCGGCTGTCCATGCAGTGGTGGGTCAAGGTCGGCCCGCTCGCCAAGGCCGCCGGTGACGCGGTCCGTGACGGCCGGGTCAAGATCCACCCGCAGGAGATGGAGAAGCGGTACTTCGACTGGGTCGACAACCTCCACGACTGGTGCATCTCGCGGCAGTTGTGGTGGGGCCACCGCATTCCGGTCTGGTACGGCCCGAACGGCGAGGTCGTCTGCGTCGGCCCCGACGACGAGGCCCCGACCGGCGAGGGCTGGCACCAGGACACCGACGTCCTCGACACCTGGTTCTCCTCCGGCCTGTGGCCCTTCTCGACCCTCGGCTGGCCCGAACAGACCGAGTCGCTCGCGAAGTTCTACCCGAACTCCGTCCTGGTCACCGGCTACGACATCCTCTTCTTCTGGGTCGCCCGGATGATGATGTTCGGCCTGTACGCGATGGACGGCACCCCGCCGTTCCACACCATCGCCCTGCACGGCATGGTCCGCGATCAGTTCGGCAAGAAGATGTCGAAGTCCTTCGGCAACGCGGTCAACCCGCTGGACTGGATGGACAAGTACGGCTCGGACGCGCTCCGGTTCACACTCGCGCGCGGCGCCAACCCCGGTGTCGACGTCCCGATCGGCGAGGACTGGGTCCAGGGCTCGCGCAACTTCGCCAACAAGATCTGGAACGCCACCCGCTTCGCGCTGATGAACGGCGCGACGGTGGAGGGCCCGCTGCCGGACGCCTCGGAGATGTCGGCGACCGACCGCTGGATCCTCTCCCGTCTCAACGCGACGGTCGCCGAAGTCGACGCGCTCTACGACGACTTCCAGTTCGCCAAGCTCTCGGACGTCCTGTTCCACTTCGCGTGGGACGAGGTCTTCGACTGGTACGTCGAGCTGTCCAAGACGACGTTCATGGCGGGCGGCGAGCCGGCGAAGGTCTCCGGGCGTGTCCTGGGCGAGGTCCTCGACGTCACCCTCCGCCTCCTCCACCCGATCGTCCCCTTCGTCACCGAGACGCTGTGGACGACGCTGACCGGCGGTGAGTCGGTCGTCATCGCCGAGTGGCCGACCGACTCCGGTTTCCGCGACGCGGGCGCCGAGCGTGAGATCGAGACACTTCAGCAGGTCATCACGGAGGTCCGCCGCTTCCGTGCCGACCAGGGGCTGCAGCCCGGCCAGCGCGTTCCGGCCCGCCTCACGCTGGACGGCACCGCCCTCGCCCCGCACGAGGCGGCCATCCGCCAGCTGCTGCGGCTGCAGCCGGAGGGCGAGGCCTTCGCGGCCACGGCGACGCTTCCCGTCGCCGGGGCCACGGTGGCGCTCGACCTCTCCGGCACGATCGATGTCGCGGCCGAGCGCAAGCGGCTCGCCAAGGACCTCGCCGCCGCCGAGAAGGAGAAGGCCCAGGCGAACGCCAAGCTCGGCAACGAGGCGTTCCTGGCCAAGGCGCCGGACCAGGTCGTGGACAAGATCCGTACCCGGCTCGCCAAGGCGGACGAGGACATCGCCCGCATCCAGGCCCAGCTGGAACGCCTCCCGGAGGCGTAACGGCTCCGTCGTAGCTGAACGAAGGCCCTCGGGACCTCACTGGTCCTGGGGGCCTTCGACGTCCGTCGTCTGCGGATGGGTGGGGGCCGGCCGCGCGGTTCCCCGCGCCCCTGAGGCGGGGCTTCGCCCCGCATCCCCCGCCCACCCGGATTCGTGTGGCTGCGGGCCGGTGCGGGCTTGGCAAGCCTGGGCGCAGGGGCGCAGCCCCGTGCCCCAGCGGCACGGGGAACCGCGCGACCGGCCCCCACTCGCCCGTAGCCGAAGATCCCGTTGCCGAAGAACCCGTAGTCGAAGATCCCGTAGTCGAAGATCCCGTAGCCGAAGAACCCGCCTCGGGGGTCTGGGGGCGGAGCCCTCAGGGAGGGGACGGGTAGGGGCGGCGGGGGCGAGAGACCCGGGGCGGGTTCGGCTCCGTAGACTGGCAGCGTGAGTGAGCTCCCCCCGCACGACAGCAGCGAGTCAGACGAGCCGGACCCCAGCGACCCGCACGGTCTCTTCGACGAGATCGTCGCGGCCGAGACCGACCGCGACCCCGACCTCGCGGTGATCGAGGCCGGCAGCCGCACCCTGCGCGCCCAGGGCGCCGACGCGGGCCGGCAGGCCGACGTGCCCGCGCGCCCGGCCGACCCCGAGGTCGACAAGGCGCTGCGCGAGGTGGAGGCCGAGCTCGCCGGCCGATGGGGCGAGACCAAGCTGGAGCCCTCCGTCAGCCGGATCGCCGCGCTGATGGACGTCCTGGGCGAGCCTCAGCGCGCGTACCCCTCGATCCACATCACGGGCACGAACGGCAAGACCTCCACCGCCCGCATGATCGAGGCCCTCCTCGGCGCCTTCGAGCTGCGTACCGGCCGGTACACCAGCCCCCACGTCCAGTCGATCACCGAGCGGATCAGCCTCGACGGCGCCCCGATCCCCGCCGAGCGGTTCATCGAGACGTACAACGACATCAAGCCGTACATCGAGATGGTCGACGCACAGCAGGAGTACCGGCTGTCGTTCTTCGAGGTGCTCACCGGCATGGCGTACGCCGCCTTCGCCGACACCCCCGTCGACGTCGCCGTCGTCGAGGTCGGCATGGGCGGCAGCTGGGACGCCACCAACGTGATCGACGGGGACGTCGCCGTCGTCACCCCCATCGACCTCGACCACACCGACCGGCTCGGCGAGACGCCCGGCGAGATCGCCACCGAGAAGGCCGGCATCATCAAGCAGGACGCGACCGTGATCCTGGCTCAGCAGCCGGTGGACGCGGCCCAGGTGCTGCTGAAGAAGGCCGTGGAAGTCGACGCGACCGTGGCCCGGGAGGGCCTGGAGTTCGGGGTCGTCGCCCGGCAGGTCGCCGTCGGCGGGCAGCTCATCACACTGCGCGGGCTCGGCGGTGAGTACGAGGAGATCTTCCTGCCGCTGCACGGCCCCTACCAGGCGCACAACGCCGCCGTGGCGCTCGCCGCGGTCGAGGCGTTCTTCGGCGTCGGCGCGGCGCACGCCCAGCGGCTCGACATCGACACCGTGCGCAAGGCCTTCGCCTCCGTCACCTCGCCGGGCCGCCTCGAGGTCGTGCGGCGCTCGCCGACCGTCGTCCTGGACGCCGCGCACAACCCGGCGGGCGCCCGTGCCACCGCCGAGGCCGTGGGCGAGGCCTTCGACTTCAGCCGGCTGATCGGCGTCGTCGGCGCGAGCGGCGACAAGAACGTGCGGGGGCTGCTCGAAGCCTTCGAGCCGATCTTCGCCGAGGTCGTGATCACCCAGAACTCCAGCCATCGCGCGATGGACGCCGACGAGCTCGCCGGTATCGCCGTCGAGATCTTCGGCGACGAGCGGGTGCAGGTGGAGCCGCGGCTCGACGACGCGATCGAGGCGGCGATCACGCTGGCCGAGGAGGAGGGCGAGTACGCGGGCGGCGGCGTTCTCGTGACCGGCTCCGTCATCACCGTCGGCGAGGCCCGACTGCTCCTGAGGAGGGGCTGACCGCTGTGCGTACGCTCTGTGCTTCCACTCTGATCGGCGAGTTCTTCGTCATCGGCTTCGCCGGGCTCGTCGCCATGAAGGATCCCGATCTGTCCCTGGCCACGGTGTGGACGGTCAGCGGGATCTTCATGGCGGTGAGTGTGCTGCTCTGCGGGATGATCACCCGGCCCGGGGGTGTCCAGCTCGGCTGGGCCCTGCAGATCGCGCTGATCGCCGGCGGTTTCGTCGTGGGGTCGATGTTCTTCCTGGGGGCGGTCTTCGCCGCGCTGTGGTGGGCCTCGGTGCACTACGGGCGGAAGATCGACGAGGCCAAGGCGAGGTTCGCTGCGCAGGCGGAGGCGGGCGGGAACCCGGCGTAGGCTTTTTCGCCCTGCGCAACCAGCCCCCACCCGCCCGCAGTTGAAGAACCCCGAAGAACCCGGTGGAACCCCGAACGCCCCGCCCACCTGACTCTGCGTAACACCCATCCAGACACGCCCTGTAGCCTCGGTCACCCGCACACTTGTGACCCGAAGGAGCCACCACCGTGAGCCAGCGCACCCTCGTCCTCCTCAAGCCCGACGCCGTCCGTCGCGGCCTGACCGGCGAGATCATCAGCCGCATCGAGCGCAAGGCCGGCTGGCAGATCACCGCGCTGGAACTGCGCACGCTGGACCAGGACACGCTGGAGCAGCACTACGGCGAGCACAAGGGCAAGCCGTTCTACGAGCCGCTGGTGGAGTTCATGGCGTCCGGCCCGGTCGTGGCGCTGGTCGTCGAGGGCGAGCGGGTCATCGAGGGCGTGCGCGCGCTCGCCGGCCCCACCGACCCCATCGCCGCCGCCCCCGGTTCCATCCGCGGCGACTACGGTGTGATCGTCCGCGAGAACCTGATCCACGCCTCCGACTCCGAGGAGTCCGCCGAGCGCGAGCTGAAGATCTTCTTCCCCGGCCGCGTCTGACACCTCCTCGCAGTCGCGTCCGAGTCACTTCCCGGACACTTCCGAGTCGCGCCCGAGCCGCCGTCCAAGTCGCGTCGACGCCGCACAGACATCACGATTCCAAGATGTTCTTGTAACGGCTTGCAAAGGCTTGTAAAGGACTTACGTCCCGGCCCGATGCCTGATCAGGGACGGCCGTGGAAATTCCGGCCGTCCCGCGGCATATGCGTGCCGATCGGGGGAACGCGTGCCCCCGTTGGGCCGTCTCCACAAGCGGGGCGGCGCCACGCATGCTGACAATGGCGAAGACCCTCGCGCAGTGTTCGTGCAGGCGCGTCTACGATGGAGACCTTCACGTCACTGCACCCACCTCGCCGTTCCTAAAAAGCCGTCAAAGCTCCGCTTGGGAAGGCCAGACGAATCCTGATGGGGAACTCAATGTCGTTCATCGGCCGTGACATGGCTGTCGACCTCGGGACCGCCAACACGCTGGTGTACGTCAGGGGTCGCGGGATCGTACTCAACGAGCCGTCCGTCGTCGCGATCAACACCAACACCGGTGGCATCCTCGCGGTCGGCGCGGAGGCGAAGAAGATGATCGGACGGACCCCCGGCAACATCGTTGCCGTGCGTCCGCTGAAGGACGGTGTCATCGCCGACTTCGAGATCACCGAGCGTATGCTCCGCTACTTCATCCTGAAGATCCACAAGCGGCGCTATCTCGCCCGTCCCCGTGTCGTCGTCTGTGTGCCCTCGGGTATCACGGGTGTCGAGCGCCGTGCCGTCATCGAGGCGTCGTCCCAGGCCGGCGCTCGCCAGGTGCACATCATCGAGGAGCCCATGGCCGCGGCCATCGGCTCCGGCCTGCCGGTCCACGAGGCCACCGGCAACATGGTGGTGGACATCGGCGGCGGCACCACGGAGGTCGCGGTCATCTCGCTCGGCGGCATCGTCACCGCCCAGTCCATCCGCGTCGCGGGCGACGAGCTGGACAACGCGATCATCCAGCACATCAAGAAGGAGTACAGCCTCCTCCTCGGTGAGCGCACCGCCGAACAGATCAAGATCACGATCGGCTCGGCGTACGACCTGGACAACGACGAGCACACCGAGATCCGCGGCCGGGATCTCGTCTCCGGGCTGCCCAAGACCGTTGTCATCTCCGCGGCCGAGGTGCGCAAGGCGATCGAGGAACCGGTCAACGCGATCGTCGACGCCGTGAAGACGACGCTCGACAAGTGCCCGCCGGAGCTGTCGGGTGACGTGATGGACCGCGGAATCGTTCTGACGGGCGGCGGGGCGCTGCTGCGCGGCCTCGACGAGCGCCTGCGCCGCGAGACCGGTATGCCGATCCACATCGCCGAGGACCCGCTGGACAGCGTGGCGCTCGGCTCCGGCAAGTGCGTCGAGGAATTCGAGGCGCTCCAGCAGGTTCTGGACGCCCAGCCGCGCAGATGAGGTAACTCTTCGATTCCGCCGTACGGGATGATCGCTTCTCGTACGGCGGATCGTTGATATTGAGGCATAAGCTCCCCCATAACACCCTTGGGCGTCAGCACTCGCTCGGGGTGCGTTCCTGTTGACACCGACGAGGAAGGCACGGCCGCCGCACGTGAGGGACACACGAGAGAGCCGGCTGCTCCTGGTGCTGCTGATCGCCATCGCGTTCGCTTTGATCACGGTGGACATCCGTGGTGGACAGGACTCACCGGTCCAGGGTGCCCGCCAGGCCGCCGCGGCGGTCTTCGGCCCGATCGAGAACGGGGTGTCCTCCGCGGTCGACCCCGTCGGCAACGCGATCGCCGCGGTCCGCGACTCGGACAGCCGACATGATCGAATCGCCCAACTCGAGCACGACAACACGGCGCTGAAGGCCAAGCTCGGCAGTGACGACCGCAATCGCAGCCGTCTCAACCAGCTCGACAAGATGCTGAAGATGGCCGGCGCCGGGCAGTACGGCATCAAGGGCGCCGAGGTCATCGCCATAGGAGCCGCCCAGGGCTTCTCCTGGACCGTGACCATCGACGTCGGCAGCAACGACGGTATCCAGCGCGACATGACGGTCCTGAACGGCGACGGGCTCGTCGGCCGCGTCACCACCGTCGGTCCGGACACCGCCACGGTGCTGCTCGCCAACGACCCCGATTTCACCGTCGGTACGCGGATGGAGTCCAGCGACGAGCTCGGATTCGCCTCCGGTCAGGGTGACCGCCCGCTGCGGGTGGAGATGCTCAACGGCAAGGCGAAGATCAAGAAGGGGGACCGGCTGGTCACCTTCGGCTCGCAGGCCGACAAGCCCTTCGTGCCCGGCGTCCCGGTCGGCGTGGTCTCCCGTGTCGACCCGTCGGGCGGCGACCTGACCCGCACGATCTATGTCACGCCGTACGTCTCGTTCTCGAAGCTCGACATCGTCGGTGTCGTCGTAGAGGCCCCCCGCAAGGACCCACGCGACACGGTGCTGCCGGCCAAGCCCAAACCGACGCCCACGCCGACCGTGACCGTGACGGTCACCCCCTCGGCGTCCGAGCCCGTCACCGGCCAGACGCCGTAGGAGCTGAATCCCCATGCGTTTCAATCGGATGCTGCTCTCCGCCACTCTGGTGGTGGTCGCCCTGGTGATCCAGGTGAGCGTCCTCGCCCGTCTCCACCTCCCGGGCGCCGTCCCGGACCTCGTCCTGCTCACCGTGCTGGCCCTCGCCATGGTCTACGGCCACGTCGGCGGCGCCCTCATCGGCTTCGCCGCCGGTCTGCTCGCCGACCTCGCCCCGCCCGCCGACCACGCCGCCGGGCGCTACGCCCTCGTGCTGTGCGTCATCGGCTACCTCGCGGGGCTGGCGAAGCCGGAGAACGGCCAGCTCAAGTCGGCGACCGGCCCGATGGCCGTGGTCGTCGCCGCCGCGATCGGCTCCACCCTGCTGTACGCCGGTGTCGGCGCCCTCGTCGGCGACACCGCCGCCCGCCATGTGGGCCTGGGCAGCCTGCTGTTCACGGCCGCCCTGTACGACCTGCTGCTCGCGCCGTTCGTGGTCCCGGGACTGATGGCCCTGGCCCGGCGCTCCGAGAGCAATCCGCTCGCCGATTCCAACAGCGCCAAGGCCGCCGACGTCTCCTCGGGCTGGCTGGCCTCCGGCACCGGCCTGCGCATCGGCAGCCAGCGCGGCCACCGGGTCAAGGCCGCCCGGGCGCGCGTCGCCCGCGCGGGGCGCATCAAGGGGGTCAAGCGCCTGTGAGGGCAAGACAGTTGTCCGACCCCGGGGTCGAGGTCTCCAGGTTCGCCGTGTACTCGTATGACTCGTACGCATGTGGCGCCCCGTACGCAGATGGCTCGCGCGCCCGTGTCCCGTACCCACTCTGAGAGGGGGAGGCAGCACCAGTGACCAACATTCCCGAGACCGGCAGGACCCCACGGGTACAGATCCGACTCGTCGTCCTCCAGATCCTCGTCCTCTCCCTCCTCGGCACCCTCGGCGGCCGCCTCTGGTACCTCCAGATCCGCAACGGCCAGGAGTACGCCAAGGAAGCCTCCGGCAACCACGTCCAGCAGGTCGTCCAGCCCGCCGTACGCGGCTCGATCCTCGACGCGCGCGGAGTGCCGATCGCCGACAACGAGACCCGGCTCGTGGTCTCCGCCTCGCGCACCGATCTGCTGAAGATGAAGGACGACGGCAAGGCGGTCCTGACGAAGCTGGCCGGCGTGCTGGACATGAAGCCCGAGGACGTCATCCAGAAGGTCCGGCTGTGTGACGCGAAGACGCCGCAGCCCTGCTGGAACGGCTCCCCGTACCAGCCCATCCCCATCACCGACGAGGCCACCGCCAAGCAGGCCCTGCAGATCCGTGAGCGCTCCGAGGACTTCCCCGGCATCAGCGCCGAGCCCGAGGCCGTACGCCGCTACGCCGCCCCCGGCAAGGCCAACACCGCTCAGGTCCTCGGCTATCTCTCGCCCGTCACGGACGCCGAGATCACCCAGGCCAAGGACAGCAGCTCGCCCTACCTCCGCTCCGACCAGGTCGGCCGCTCCGGCCTAGAGCGCCAGTACGACAAGGAGTTGCGCGGCAAGGCAGGCGTCACCCGTTACGAGGTCGACAACCTCGGCCGCGTGATCGGCAAGGCCAAGAGCGACGCGGCCCAGTCCGGCTCCAACCTCGTCACCAGCATCGACTCCCGCGTCCAGCGGGTCGCCGAGTACGAGCTGGACACGGCGATGAAGACCGCCCGCCAGCAGTTCGACAAGATCACCGGCGAGAACTACAAGGCCGACTCGGGCGCCGTCGTGGTGATGGAGGCCAAGACCGGCCGGATCGTCGCCATGGCGTCCGCCCCGACGTACGACCCGAATGCCTGGGTCGGCGGCATCTCCGCCAAGGACTACAAGGCCCTCACCGGGAAGGACTCCGACTACCCGCTGCTCAACAGGGCCATACAGGGTCAGTCCGCGCCCGGTTCGACCTTCAAGGTGGTCTCCACGGCCGCCGCGGTCGAGGCCGGCTACGAGTGGGACGGCGGCTACCCCTGCACCAGCTCGTACTCGGTGGGCGGCCAGGTCTTCAAGAACTTCGAGGGCGAGAACTTCGGCCCCATCTCGCTCGGCCGGGCCCTCGAGGTCTCCTGCGACACCGTCTTCTACGGCCTCGCGGACAACGAGTGGAAGAAGGACGGCGGCATCAACCCCAAGAAGGGGGAGCCGAAGGACTACTTCTTCAAGGCCGCGCACCAGTTCGGCCTCGGCAAGGAGACCGGCGTCGACCTGCCCAACGAGGTCACCGGCCGCGTCCCGGACCGCCAGTGGAAGCAGAGCTACTGGAAGGCCAACAAGGACGTCTGGTGCAAGACCGGCAAGAAGGACGGCGACTACGTCCAGAGGATCGCGTACGAGAACTGCCTCGAGGGCAACAAGATGCGCGAGGGTGACGAGATCAACTACTCCATCGGTCAGGGCGACACCCTCGTCACCCCGATCCAGGAGGCCATGATCTACGGGGCGCTCGCCAACGGCGGCACCATCCACGCGCCGACCATCGGCAAGGCGATCGTCAGCGCCGACGGCAAGACCGTCCAGGAGATCAAGCCCAAGGTCAGCGGCAAGCTCCCGATCAGCAAGGACACGCTCAAGGGCATGAACTCGGCCCTCGAAGGCGTCGTCACCCGCGGTACCGCCGCCTGGAAGTTCGGCGGCTGGCCGCAGGACAAGATCACGCTGCACGCCAAGACCGGTACCGCCGAGGTCTACGGCAAGCAGACCACGTCCTGGTTCGCCACCTACACCAAGGACTACACGGTCGTCATGACCATCGCCCAGGCCGGTACGGGTTCCGGTGCCTCCGGTGAGGCCGTGCGCAACATCTACAACGCGCTCTACGGCGTTCAGGCCGACGGTTCCATCGACAACTCGAAGGCCCTCCTCCCCACCCCTCAGAAGGGCCTCCCGAAGATCCAGACGGACGGATCGATCGACACTCCGGAGATCTCCAAGGACCCGGTCAAGGACCTCCAGGCCAGCGAGTCGCCCTCGCCCGGGGCCACCGACCAGCAATTGCCCGCGGGCACCACGCCGTCCCCGACGGCCAGTAACCGGAACACCCGAAGGCGTACGGACCGTCCGAAGAAGCGGCGGGGGACGAGGATCCTGACATGACCGGAGCGAACAACTTCTCCGTCTCCGGCTACGGCCCCGCCCGCGGCGGTATGTCACGGCTCTTCGCCCGTGACTCCCTGGCCCGCCGCCTGGACTGGCCGATACTGCTCTCGGCCCTCGCGCTCTCCCTGATCGGCTCGGCCCTCGTCTACTCGGCGACCCGCAACCGCACCGAGATCAACCAGGGCGACCCGTACTACTTCCTCATCCGCCACCTCATGAACACCGGCATCGGCTTCGGCCTGATGGTCGGCACGATCTGGCTGGGCCACCGGACCCTGCGCACGGCGGTCCCGATCCTGTACGGCCTCTCGGTCTTCATGATCCTGCTGGTGCTGACCCCGCTCGGCGCGACGATCAACGGCCAGCGCAACTGGCTCGTCGCGGGCGGTCTGTCACTCCAGCCCGCCGAGTTCATCAAGATCACGATCATCCTGGGCATGGCGATGCTGCTGGCCACCCGGGTGGACGCGGGCGACAAGCAGTACCCCGACCACCGCACGGTGCTGCAGGCGCTGGGCCTCGCGGCCGTCCCGATGATGGTCGTGCTGCTCATGCCCGACCTGGGCACGATCATGGTCGCGGTCATCATCGTGCTCGGTGTGCTGCTCGCCTCAGGCGCCTCCAACCGCTGGGTGTTCGGTCTCCTCGGCGCCGGTGCGCTGGGCGCGGTGGCGATCTGGCAGCTCAAGATCCTCGACGAGTACCAGATCAACCGCTTCGCCGCCTTCGCCAACCCCGACCTCGACCCGGCAGGCGTCGGCTACAACACCAACCAGGCCCGTATCGCCATCGGCTCCGGCGGCCTCTTCGGCACCGGCCTGGGCCACGGCTCCCAGACCACGGGCCAGTTCGTCCCGGAACAGCAGACAGACTTCGTCTTCACGGTCGCGGGCGAGGAACTGGGCTTCGTGGGAGCCGGCCTGATCCTGCTCCTGCTGGGCGTCGTCCTGTGGCGGGCCTGCCGCATCGCCCGCGAGACCACCGAGCTGTACGGCACGATCGTCGCCGCCGGCATCATCGCCTGGTTCGCCTTCCAGGCCTTCGAGAACATCGGCATGACCCTCGGCATCATGCCGGTCGCGGGCCTTCCCCTGCCCTTCGTCTCCTACGGCGGTTCGTCGATGTTCGCGGTGTGGGTGGCGGTGGGGTTGTTGCAGTCGATCAGAGTCCAGCGCCCCATGTCGGCGTAGGCCTCCGGCGGTTGGGCGGAAGGGGTGCGTTGCCGGCGGGGGTTCCTTGTCTGCGGGCGTGTGGGGGTTGGTCGCGCGGTTTCCCGCGCTCCTGAACCGGGGCTTCGCCTGTGCACCCGGTCGGTGCTTCGGCTGTGGGCGTGTGGGGGTTGGTCGCGCGGTTTCCCGCGCTCCTGAACCGGGGCTTCGCCTGTGCACCCGGTCGGTGCTTCGGCTGTGGGCGTGTGGGGGT
>NZ_JBEYFS010000035.1:0-20459 GCF_040634475.1 Streptomyces sp. NPDC007095 | reverse complement strand
GGTTGGTCGCGCAGTTCCCCGCGCTCCTGAAAGCCCGCGGTTGTCCGGCGTTTGTGAGGGAGCCCGAAGACCGTTGCCCCACCCACCCTGGCCCGCACCCTCGGCCCGTCCGGTGTCTGAGGCCGTGGTCGGGGGCCGTAGCTCACCCGCCCGGCCCGTGTCACTCAGCCCGTCCGGTGTATTGAGGGCGAGGCCGTTCAGGCCGAAGCTGGGGTTCGGGGCGGAGCCTGTGGGGGTCCAGGGGGCGGCAGCCCCCGGTGGGGTGCGGGGGCGAAGCCCCGCGGGGGTGCAGGGGGCGTAGCCCCCGGCGGGGTTGAAGGGGCGGCACCCCTGGGCGTGATGGGAGAGGGCAGGGGCGGCGGGGGCGAGATCCGGTCGTTCCCGGAGGGCCCGGCAGGGGCTGGTACTGCCATCCCGGCCCGACAGCCACTAGATTCAGTTCATGGCGGACACCAAGCGCGAAATCGAGCGAAAGTACGAGGGTCCCCCGGCCGGCGGCGACGCGCCACTCCCGGACCTGACCGACGTCCCGGGAGTCTCCGGGGTCATCGACAAGGGCGTAGCCGAACTGGACGCCACCTACTACGACACGGCCGACCAGCGGCTCGCCACCGCCTCCCTCACCCTCCGCCGCCGCACCGGCGGCGACGACGCGGGCTGGCACCTCAAACTCCCCGTCTCCGAGGGCGTCCGCGACGAAATCCGCGCCCCCCTCTCCGACACCGTCCCCGAAGACCTGACCGCCCTCGTCCGCTCCCGCATCCGCGAGGCCGAACTGGTCCCCGTCGTACGTCTCCTGTCGGCCCGCGACGTCCGCCACCTCGTCGACGCCTCCGGCACCCTCCTCGCCGAGGTCAGCGTCGACCGCGTCCACGCGGAGCGCCTCAGCGGCGGCGCGGGCAGCGCGGAATGGACCGAGATCGAGGTGGAGCTCGCCGACGACGGTGATCCGGCCTTCCTCGACAAGGTCGAGAAGAAGCTCCGCAAGGCGGGCCTCACCCGCTCCGCCTCCGCGTCCAAACTGGCCAAGGCACTCGACGACACGGCCCCCCGGAAGTCCGCAGCGCCGGGGAAGACGGGCAAGGCGGGCAAGGCGGGCAAGGCGGGGAAGGCGGGGAAAGCCGACAAGGTCGCTGACGCGTCGAAGGCGACGGCGACGCCCGCGAGGCCCGAACCCCCCGATTCGGCCCCGCGCACCGCCGGCGACCACGTCCTCGCCTACGTCCGAGCCCAGCGCGACGCGATCGTCGAGCTGGACCCCGCCGTCCGCCGCGACGTGCCCGACTCCGTGCACCGTATGCGCGTCGCCACCCGCCGCCTCCGCAGCACCTTCCGCTCGTACGGCAAGATCCTCGACCGCACCGTCACCGACCCGATCGGCGTCGAGCTGAAGTGGCTCGCCGCCGAGCTGGGCGTCGACCGCGACCAGGAGGTCCTCACCGAGCACCTGACGGCGGCGCTCGACGACCTCCCGTCCGAACTGGTCACGGGCCCCGTCCAGGCCCGTGTGAGCACCTGGTCGGGGGCCCGCCGCTCCGGCTCCAGGCAACGCCTGATCGCCGTACTGGACGGCAAGCGCTACCTGGACCTGCTGACGACGCTGGACACCCTGGTGGCCGGTCCGCCCCTGCGGGAGGCGGCCTCGAAGAAGCCCGAGAAGGTGATCGCCAAGGCCGTACGGAAGGACTTCGAGAAGGTCGCCGGCCTGGTCGGCGAGGCCCTGGAACTGCCGCCCGGCTCCGAGCGCGACCTCGCGATGCACGACGCCCGCAAGAAGGCCAAGCGCACGCGCTACGCGGCCGAGGCGGCCACCCCCGCCCTCGGCGACCCCGCCGCCGACCTGGTCAAGTCGATGAAGTCCCTGCAGACGCTGCTGGGCGACCACCAGGACAGTGTCATGGTCCGCGGGGCCCTGCGGGAGCTGGCGACCGAGGCGCACGAGGCGGGCGAGAACGCGTTCACGTACGGGGTGCTGTACGGCCGCGCGGAGCAGCGCGCGGCAGCGCTGGAGGGGGCGCTGCCGGGGGAGTGGGAGGCGATCGAGGACAAGGGTGCCGTCTGAGGCGTACGGGGGCCGGTCCCGGCCGCGTTAGTCTGGATGGTCACCCCTTGTCAGTACCTCCCAGCTCACGAAGGTTCGCGAGATGCCTGCCGAAGCCGCTGTATCGGTGTTTCCACAGCTCGAAGCTCTGCTCCCGCATGTGCAGAAGCCGATCCAGTACGTCGGTGGAGAGCTCAACTCCACGGTCAAGCCCTGGGAGGCCTGTGACGTCCGCTGGGCGCTGATGTACCCGGACGCGTACGAGGTCGGACTGCCCAACCAGGGCGTCATGATCCTTTACGAGGTACTGAACGAGCGCGAGGGCGTCCTCGCCGAGCGCACGTACAGCGTCTGGCCGGACCTGGAAGCGCTGATGCGTGAGCACCGGGTCCCCCAGTTCACGGTGGACAGCCACCGCCCGGTGAAGGCCTTCGACGTCTTCGGTCTGTCCTTCTCCACGGAGCTGGGCTACACGAACATGCTGACGGCCCTGGACCTGGCCGGGATCCCGCTGGAGTCCAAGGACCGTACGCTCGACGACCCGATCGTCCTGGCCGGCGGCCACGCGGCGTTCAACCCCGAGCCGATCGCCGACTTCATCGACGCGGCGATCATCGGTGACGGCGAGCAGGCCGTGCTCGACATGACGGAGATCATCCGGGCCTGGAAGGCGGAGGGCCGCCCGGGCGGGCGCGAGGAGGTCCTCTTCCGCCTGGCGAAGACGGGCAACGTCTACATCCCGGCGTTCTACGACGTCGAGTACCTCTCCGACGGCCGTATCGCCCGTGTCGTGCCCAACAAGTCGGGCGTGCCGTGGCGTGTGTCCAAGCACACGGTCATGGACCTCGACGAGTGGCCGTACCCCAAGCAGCCGCTGGTCCCCCTGGCCGAGACGGTCCACGAGCGGATGTCGGTGGAGATCTTCCGCGGCTGTACGCGCGGCTGCCGCTTCTGCCAGGCGGGCATGATCACCCGCCCGGTGCGCGAGCGCTCGATCACGGGCATCGGCGAGATGGTGGAGAAGGGCCTGAAGGCGACGGGCTTCGAGGAGGTCGGCCTGCTCTCCCTCTCCTCCGCCGACCACTCGGAGATCGGCGACATCGCCAAGGGCCTGGCCGACCGCTACGAGGAGGACAAGATCGGCCTGTCCCTTCCCTCGACCCGTGTGGACGCCTTCAACGTCGACCTGGCGAACGAGCTGACGAGGAACGGCCGTCGCTCCGGTCTGACCTTCGCGCCGGAGGGCGGCTCCGAGCGCATGCGCAAGGTCATCAACAAGATGGTCTCGGAGGAGGACCTCATCCGGACCGTCTCCACGGCGTACGGCAACGGCTGGCGCCAGGTGAAGCTGTACTTCATGTGCGGCCTGCCGACGGAGACGGACGAGGACGTCCTGCAGATCGCCGACATGGCGATGAACGTGATCGCCGAGGGCCGCAAGGTCTCCGGCCAGAACGACATCCGCTGCACGGTGTCGATCGGCGGCTTCGTCCCCAAGCCGCACACCCCCTTCCAGTGGGCGCCCCAGCTCTCCGCCGAGGAGACGGACGCCCGCCTGGAGAAGCTCCGCGACAAGATCCGCGGCGACAAGAAGTACGGCCGCTCCATCGGCTTCCGCTACCACGACGGCAAGCCCGGCATCGTCGAGGGCCTGCTCTCCCGCGGTGACCGCCGCATCGGCGCCGTCATCCGTGCGGTCTACGAGGACGGCGGCCGCTTCGACGGCTGGCGCGAGCACTTCTCGTACGACCGCTGGATGGCCTGCGCCGAGAAGACCCTCCCCGCCTTCGGCGTGGACGTCGACTGGTACACCACCCGCGAGAAGACCTACGAGGAGGTCCTCCCCTGGGACCACCTCGACTCCGGCCTCGACAAGGACTGGCTCTGGGAGGACTGGCAGGACGCCCTCGACGAGACGGAGGTCGAGGACTGCCGCTGGACCCCGTGCTTCGACTGCGGTGTCTGCCCCCAGATGGACACCAGCATCCAGATCGGCCCGACGGGCAAGAAGCTCCTGCCGCTGACGGTCAAGAACGCCGCACCGGCCCCCGCAGGGAGCGGTCACGCGCACTGAGGTGAGCGAGGGCCTCGATCGGGTGATCGAGGCCCTCGCGGAGCCCAGAGGCGCCTCGGAGATCCACTCAGTGGTGGTGGACTTCCACTCAGTGGTGGAGCGGGTTTGAGTCCGGTCCGGGTCATTCTGCTGTCCCTGCGCTGTTGCGGAGGGGAGTGGCCCGGCGTTGGAATCAAGTGTGAGGCACTTTGGCGGCGCCGAGTCTGTCGACCGCCCCGCTCCCGGGACGGGGTCCGGCCGGAAAGGGCTCAAGAACGACGCCCTGGGCATGTTCTCCTCGGTGGCCATGGGTCTGGCCTCCACCGGCCCGGCGTACAGCCTGGCCGCCACGCTGGGCATCATCGTGGCCGGGGTCGGACTGCAGGCTCCGATCGTCACCATGCTGGCGTTCATCCCGATGCTGCTGGTCGCGTGCGCCTTCCGGGAGCTGAACGCGAGCAACGCCGACTGCGGGACCACCTTCACCTGGGCCACCCGCGCCTTCGGACCGCGCACCGGCTGGATGGGCGGCTGGGGCCTCATCGTCGCCAACATCATCGTCATGGCGAGCCTCGCCGAGGTCGCCGCCGCCTACGGCTTCCGGCTGGTGGGCCTGGACGGACTGGCGGAGAACCGGCTGTGGACCACCGTGGCGGGCATCGCCTGGATCGGCGTGCTGACCGCGATCTGCTACGTCGGCATCGAGTTCTCGGCGGCTGTCCAGCGCTGGCTGCTGTGCCTGGAAGTGGTGATGCTGATCATGTTCGCCGTCGCCGCACTGGTCAGGGTCTACACGAGCCCTCCCTCTACGGCGATCCACGTTTCCGCCTCCTGGTTCAACCCGTTCGAGGTGCCCTCGGCAACGGCCCTGACCTCGGGCATCCTCGCGGGGGTCTTCATCTACTGGGGCTGGGACACCTCATTCGCGGTCAACGAGGAGACCGTCGACAGCACGTGCGTCCCCGGGCGCGCCGCGGTCATGTCCACCGTGCTGCTCCTGATCTTGTACGGACTGGTGTCCACTTCGGCGCAGGCGTTCGCGGGAGTCGGCGCCTCGGGCATCGGGCTGGGCAACACGCACAACTCGGACAATGTGTTCTCCGGACTGGGCGACGCCGTGTTCGGGAGCGACGGCACGGGGCTACTCCTGTCGAGACTGCTGATCCTGATGGTGCTGACCTCCGCTTTGGCCTCCGCCGAGACCACTATCCTGCCCCTGGCCAGGACCGTCTTCTCCATGGCGGTCCACAAGGCCGTCCCTGCCCGGTTCGCCCGGGTCCACCGCAGGTTTCTCACCCCGACCTGGGGAACCGTCGGCATGGGCGCGGTGTCGATCGCCGTGCTGGTCCTGTTGAAGTCGTTCAGCCATAACGTCCTGGCCGACTCGATCGACTCGATCGGTCTCGCGATCGCCTTCCAGTACGGACTGACCGGCTTCGCCTGCGTCTGGTACCACCGCAAGGTCCTCACCCGCAGTGCCAGAGACCTGGTCTTCAAGGGCGTGTTGCCGGGGCTCGGCGGGCTGATCATGCTCCTGTTGTTCCTCTACGCCGCCTTCGTCGTCTACGCGAAACCCGAATACGGCACGACCAGCGTCGACCTGCCGCTGATCGGCAGGACGGGCGGGGTCACCGTCCTGGGCCTGGGCGCCCTGCTGGTCGGTCTCCTGCTGATGCCGCTGGTCACCCGTGGCCATGCCGTGGCCCTCAAACTCCAGCGGAGCCTGCTTCCGGGCCGCCTGCCGTCGTACGCCGCCGTTGACGCGGCGAGCCGCTACCTGCCCGCCGACAGCGGGTCCGGGGTGGGAGGCGACTGGTACGACGTCATCCCCCTGTCGGGCACCCGGGTCGGCCTGGTCGTCGGGGACGTACTGGGTCACGGCCTGCGCGCCGCGGCCACCATGGGCCGCTTGCGCACGGGTGTGCGTGTCCTGGCCCGGCTGGACCTGAGCCCGGACGAGCTCCTGTCCCGCCTGGACGACCTGGTCGAGCAGACCGCGCACGAGCGCGGAGCCGGCCAAGGCCCGGGCAGCCTGAGGCCGCAGGCCGACGAGGCCCTGGGCGTGACCTGCCTGTACGCGGTGTACGACCCCGTCTCGGGGAAGTGCAGTCTGGCGCGGGCCGGGGAGTCGGTGCTGGTGGTCGTCGAACCGCACACGGGTGTCGTCGACCGTCCGGAGCTGCCCCCCGGACCGCCGCTGGGAATCGGTGGCCTGCCGTACCAGAGCATGGATCTGGAGCTCCCGCCGGGCAGTCTCGTCGCCCTCTTCACGGGCGGCCTCCTCCAGGCGGCCGCCGGCCGTGACGCCGGGCTCGCGCAGCTGTCCCAGGTCCTCGCCGACCACCGGGAGTCTCTCGAAAAGCTGTGCGACCGGGCGGTGACCGCCCTGCTGCCCGGGGCCGTGGACGAGGACGCGACGCTGCTCATCGCCCGCACACGCCTGCTCGACCGGAACCAGTTCACCCAGTGGGAACTGCCCCCGGACCCGGCGGCCGTGGCCACCATCCGCACCGCCGTCAGCAAGCAGCTCCGCGACTGGGGGATGGAAGACCTTACTTTCGCCAGCGAGCTCATCGTCAGCGAACTGGTCACCAACGCCATCCGCTATGTCGGCGGCCCGATCCAGGTACGTCTGATCCGGGACCGGAACCTGATCTGCGAAGTCTCCGACACCGGCCACACCACGCCCAATCTGCGGCACGCCGCGAACGACGACGAGGGAGGCCGGGGTCTGTTCATCATCGCCCAGATGACCCACCACTGGGGCACGCGCTACACACCCACCGGCAAGACGATCTGGACCGAGCAGGACCTGCCGCCGGCGAACGGCCAGTAGCACCGCCCGAGGTCCGAACAGGCTGAGCCGACGCCTGTCGGTCACAGAGGCTGCCGCGCTGATCCGAGTCGGCCGTAACGGAAAGGGCAAGATCGCGCGCGGCGTGATCAACTTGCCTGGCATGGGCGGGATCGATGTGGCCAACGGAGTCGTGGGTGCCGTACTCGGGATGCTGTGTGCCGTGCTGTTCCAGCAACCGTTGCAGGACGGCTGGTTCAGCTGCGTACGCGCTCCACCCGCGCGGTGCGCGGCCTGAGGCAACGGGAGGGGTCCGGTCCCGCGTGGAGGACCTTCTCCATAGGCCCTCTGCATACGTCCGCCCTGATCGTCGAAGGGGACTGCGAGTCGTCCATACCCCCCGAAGCGGTCCACGTCCGCGTGCTCGACGCGGAGATCGAGCTGCCCTCGGACATGGACGGCTGGCGGGCCGAGGTCGAGGGGGAGAGTGAGCGTCTGCGGGCGGAGGGGCGGACTCCCTTGTGGAACGGTCCTCGTTACGCGGTCGAGTCGTTCGACGTCTCGCGCACCGCTCTCGAAGAGCAACCCGTGGTCCACCTGAGGCTTCGCCCGACGGACTACTACACCTTTCTCGCCGCTCAGCCGCTCAGCCGCTCAGCCGCTCGACCGCCGACTGGCCGACGGGACAACCCCTCGTTCCCGGTATCTCACGCCGGACGATCCGCTGCGGGCACCCGCGTTTCTGCAGTGCAGCTTCGCTGTGAATGTGGCGGTGGTGACCACCGACGGCCTGCTGGTCGGCAGTCAGCGCAGTGACCGGGTCCGTATGGCCCCGGGTGTCTGGAACTCCTCTGTCGACGAAGGCATGTCACGTCACATCGACTCGTCCGGCAGGAACGCGCCCGACGTACATGCGGTGGCCCGGCGCGGTGTGCGGGAGGAGCTGTCCCTCGAACCCCACGAGTACGCACTCGAGTTGCTTGCCTTTGCGCTGGACGTCGACAAGCGCCACTGGAGCGCCCACTTCTGTGCCAGGCTGAAGGACTTGACCCGAGAAGGCCTGCAAGCGCGTATGAGCCGAGGGGTCGCGGATCGCTGGGAGCATCAGACCATCGATCACGTGCCGTTCCACCCTGCGGCAGTGGTCACGTACATGCTGCGCGCGGACCGGATCCACCGCTGGGCACCTCTTGCGCCCGCCCTCTTCCCCTGGCCCATGTCTATAGCCGCACGCCGGTCGATAGGGCGGAGGCGCAGGTGGTCCGACGTATGCGGTGACTTCGCACACGCTCATGAGGCGCGGCTGGGGGTGGCTGACGGCATTCATGGTCCTCCGGGTGTCATGCCTCGTACGGGCAGATCGGGACCGGCAGGGCCTGCGCCTGTCGTGGCCGACGCTCTCCCGTAGCGCCGGGCGAGCGGAGCGGATGTGAGGCCGTGTGCGAGGACGCTGAGCAGGACGGTGAGGGCGACCACCGGAACGATCGCGGTCGAGGCGGGCGGGTGGAGTTCCTCGACCGCCAGCAGACCGAAGATGATCGACGCCAGCCCGCGAGGGCCGAACCAGCCCACGAACAGGACGGTGTTGCGGTCCAGATCACTCCTGATCAAGGAAACGGCCACCGGCACCATGCGTACCGCCGTCAGGCTCAGGAGCGCGTAGAGGGCCGCCTGCCAGGTGAGATGACCGAAAGCGGCCGGAAGGACAACGGCGCCGAAGAGCAGCCACACCAGTACGGAGAGCAGAGACGCGGACTGCTCGACGAACAACAGCACGCGCCGCGGGGCACCGTGTGTCGATCCGAAACCCAGTCCGGCGACGAAGGAGGCGACAAAGCCGTTGCCGCCGATCGCGAGGGCGGAGGTGTAGCTGAGGAGGGCCAGGGCCAGGATGCTCGGCCCGGCGACGTCCTCGGCCGCCCAGCCCCTCCGCAGAGCGGAGCGCAGCAGCCATCCGGCAGCCGGCCCGAGCGCGGCTCCGTACGCGAGGCCGATGGTCAGTTCCACCACGGCATGGCCGGATGCGTGGACGTCCGAGCCTCCCTCGGCCGCGGCGGCGACCCCGGCCAGGGCGAGCAGCACGACGGGGGTGGCGATGCCGTCGTTGAGGCCGCTCTCCACGTTGATGAGTCGGCGGATCCTCGCGGGCACGATCGGATCGACCATCATCGCGGCGCCGAGCGCGGCGTCCGTCGGAGCGAGTGCGGCCCCGACATACAAGGCGGCCCAGCCCGTGACCCCGGGCAGGACAGCCACCGCCAGCAGCGTGCCGAGGCCGATGCACATCGGCAGACCGAGCAGCAGAAGCCGTGCGTACAGACCGAGTTCAGGCCGCAGCGCCCGGAAGGACAGCCGCGCGGCGTCGGTGAAGAGCACCCCCACCAGTGTGACTTCCGCGAGCCCCCGCACCGTTTCCGGCGAGGGGGCCAGGTCCAGTACGCCGATTCCTTTGGCCAGCAGGAGGCCCAGCAGTACGAACGTCGCCGGAGCGGTGAGTTCGACCCGCGCGATCCGCTGTGAGTACAGACCCCACAGGAACACCAGAAGCAGGACCAGCGAGAGGGTTCCGTTCACTGAGGATCTCCGTGGTCCCGGGGCCCGTCGACAGTGGCCCCAATTCTCGGCTGTGTCGGCATCGTGAGGCCCTTGCGCGAGGGTGGGGCCGCGGGTTTCGCACGAACGGAGGAAGGCACCGACGGCTGACAGCCTTCGGTGCCCGGTGGGGACCGCTGCCCGTGGCAGGCCGATCACGGTGGTCGGCGGCGACGGGCAGAGGTTTCTGGGGTGGAGAGTCCGGCTACTTCGTTGACTCGGCTTCCGTCACGGCGATGGCGAATCCTAGAGCCTTGGCGATGTTCGCGGCCGCGGCCATGACCTTGGCGGTACCCACTATGGGTGCGACGGCGACGAGTACGTCCTGTACCTGCTCCGCGGTCAGATTGGTCTCGATCGCGGGGTCGATGTGGGCCAGATAGGAAACGGGCGGCGCGTCCATGGCCGCGAGGGCGGCGATGCGCGTCAGGATGAGCGTGTCCGCAGGCAACCCGCACCGCTCGACCGAATCGAGTGTCATGGCGGCCAGGGTGTCGAGCACGGGAGTGTCGGATGATGTCGTCATAGCGGCCCTCTCCTGAAGGTGCGGACGCATCCTCGTGGAGAACGAGGGCGTCTGTATCCAGTCCCTTGGACTCAGGCTAGGTGTCCTGTCGGCCCGGGGCATCTGGATCACCTGGGTGGCAAGATGCGATGTAGCCGCAGAGGAAATGATCCGGAGGGGAACATGATTCGGCGTCAGATGGCGCCGGGCCCGCGCAGGAGGGTTCGTCGGAGCCGTCCGGGGCCCGGTCAGTCCTGGCTGCCGGGGCCTGACCGGGGAATCGGTGGCGCGGACGATGGCGGAGTGCGTGCCGAGCATCTCGCCGGTCATGTCCAGGCCGTACGCCCTGCCATGGGGGCCGATGCGGCGTCCTGAGCCGAGGCCGAGGGCGCGTTCGCCCGAGCGCGGCTCGGCCACGGCGGTGGGGTTGCCGCAGCCGAGGGAAGCGGCGACGGCTTCGGCGGGCAGGGCGTCGTGCTCGTCGGCGGCGTAGCGGGTGGAGCCGAAGTTCTCGTCGGCCTCGATCGGCTGGGGGGCCGCCGCGACACGTGGGCCCCGTCCGTGGGCCGCCGAGCCGACGGAGGCGTTCAAGGCGATGGGCGACCCGGTCTGGTTGTTCGAATGCGCCCAGCGGGTCCAGGACGCCAGGCAGCACCCGGCAGTAGCGGGTCTGGGCCTGGGCCTCGACCCAGGCCCAGCGCGGTGGAGAGGGCCTCGTCCTACGTACTGACGGCGAACTACTTGCTGACGGCGAAGCGCATCAGGGCGTGCTCGTCACCCTGCTTGATCTTCCCCGTCACATTGATGACCTCGAGTTTCCAGCTGCCGTCGACACGAACGGCCTTGGCCACGGCGCACCCGTTGTCCTGGGTGAGCAGGCTCGGCCAGATGTCGGCGACCTGCTGAGTGGTGCCGCCGGTCGCGTCGTACACCTTGAAGCTGATGTTGCGGGCCTTCTGGAAGGAACTGCCCTTCTTGAAGGCGGCGGCGATGAACACGATCGTCGTGATGTTGGACGGTATCCGGGCGAACTCGACCGTCAACGTCTCGTCGTCGCCCTCCCCGCGCCCGGTCTGGTTGTCACCGCTGTGGACCAGGGAACCGTTGCCCATGGGGTCGAGCGAGTCGAGGCCCGCCAGGCGCACCGGGTCCGTGCCCTGCATCGCGATGGCGATCAGGTCCAGGTCGGTGCCGGTCTTGCGGCGGAGTACACCCATCACTCCACCGCTGCTGCCCGCGGTGGGATCCCAGGACACTCCGATGGACAGATGGGTGACTCCGTCCAGATCCGCCGGGCCGTCTTCTTTGGTGAGCGTAATCATGCGTGGATCATCCTCTTGGAGGCGGGACTGCGACAGGCAAAGTGTGCATGGAGCTTTCGGTGTTCCCTCGGCAGGGGTCCCTTCATAAGCGGACAAGGGGACACATGAGGGACTGATCGCCGACTAGAGTCGTGTGATCACTGCTGGTTGTGCGGCCGGTGCGGTGGCAGGGCGGATTCCAGAGGGAGTTGGCGAACCACTACCAGGCCCAGGGCGGTTGGGGGCTCGGTGCGGGCGTGCACGTGTGTGTCCAACGGCCGGCCGACGCACGGTAGACCGGGCGGAACGGCGCGACCGCCAGGAGTTTCGACGGGAGCGCAACCGGCCTCAGGGGGTGTGCATCCAGATGGTGCCCTGACGCGTCTACATCGGTATGGATCTGGAAAAGTCGCCTGCTGAGCGACCCGCAGTACCGGCCGAGGGGTGCCTGACGGTCGCGATCCGCCTGCCCGTGCGGATCGTCGTCCTCGTGCTCGTCGTGCCGGTGCGCATGCTGTGGGACGCCCTGGTGGTCGGCGGAGGGTTTCTGCGGGACACCGTGCTGCGCCCCGCGGGGCGGGTGCTCCAGTGGGTGGCGTGGGCTGTGTTCGTCTGGCCGTGGGTGACGCTGTGGCGGTACGTCGTGGTGCCGGCCGGAAAGGCGCTGGCGTGGCTCGGGTACGTCCTGCTCGTCGTGCCCGCCGTGTGGCTGTACGAGACGGTGCTCACACCGGTCGGACACGCGATCGCCTGGGTGGCGCGGGGCGTCGGCGCCGGGCTCATGTGGGTCCTCCGCGGTGTCGGTGCGGGGTTCGCCTGGGTCCTCCGCGGCATCGGCGCCGCAATCGCCTGGGTGTACGCCCGGGTGCTGACGCCCGTCGGGCGGGCCGTCGCCTGGCTGCTCAGGGGCCTCGGGACCGGGTTCGGGGCGGTCGCGTTCGGGGTGTACCGGGTCGTGGCCTGGCTGGTCCGTCATCTGGTCGTCGTACCGGCGCTGTGGTTGTACGAGTGGATCCTCGCTCCCGTCGGACGGGCGATCGCGTGGGTGGCGCGCGGAGCCGGGTGGCTCGTACGGATGATCTTCACCGGGATCGGCGCCGCGCTCTACTGGACCCTGCGCGTCCTGCTCGTGCTGCCCGCGCTCGCCCTGTGGCGCTGGGTGTTCGTGCCGGTCGGACGGGTCCTCGCCGTCGTCGCGCGGGAGGTCGGGGACGCAATCGGGCACGCCTGGCGGGTGGCCGGACACCTCTCGCTCGCCGTCGGCCGGTTCCTCGGACGACTCTTCCGGTGGATCTTCGTGGAGCCCGTGCGCTGGGTGTACCGCAGCGTGCTGACGCCGGTCGGACACGTCGTCCGGGACATGGTCCTGCGGCCCGCCGCCGAGGCCGCGCGCGGCGTGGGCCGGGTGACCCGGCAGGCCCTGGCCACCGCCCGCGAGTCGGCGCGGCAGACCCGCGCCGACATCCGCCGGATGCTCTTCGGCACGCCCCGGGAGCCCGAGCGGGTGCCCCTGGCGAAGCACCGGCGGGAACCGGGAGCCGCCGGGACACGTACTCTAGGTAGCAGTACGACCGCTCTCACGAAGGACTGAACGACACTGGGCAAGCGACAGCCCGAAGGCCCGCCGCCCGCACCCGCGGTGCAGCGCATCCGACTGCGCTACACCAAGCGCGGCCGCCTCCGGTTCACCAGCCACCGTGACTTCCAGCGCGCCTTCGAGCGTGCGTTGCGCCGTGCCGAGGTGCCGATGGCGTACTCGGCGGGGTTCACGCCGCATCCGAAGGTGTCGTACGCCAATGCCGCACCCACCGGCACAGGCAGCGAGGCGGAGTACCTGGAGATCGCGCTCACCCAGACGCGTGACCCTCAGAAGCTGCGTGAGCTCCTCGACGAGTCGATGCCCGTGGGGCTCGACATCATCGAGGCGGTCGAGGCCCGCACGTCGGGTCTCGCCGACCGGCTCACCGCGTCCGTGTGGGAGCTGCGCCTCGACGGCGTGGCGCCCGAGGACGCGGAGCGCGCGGTCGACGCCTTCAAGTCGGCCGCCACTGTGGAAGTCCAGCGCAGGACCAAGAACGGGATGCGCACCTTCGACGCCCGCGGTGCCGTGGCGAGCCTGGAGGCGCACAGTCCGAGGGCTGATAGGCCGACCGACCAGCCCTGTGCGATACTGCGCCTGGTTGTTCGGCACGTGACGCCTGCCGTACGACCCGACGACGTCCTGTCCGGTCTTCGCGCCGTGGCCGACCTGGCGCCGCCGGTCGCCGCAGCGGTGACCAGGCTGGCGCAGGGGCTGTTCGATGAAGAGACCGGCACGGTGACCGACCCGCTCGCGCCCGACCGCGAGGCAGTCATGGCCGCCCCAGCCGATCGCACAGGGGCCGCCGAAACTGCCGCCGCGAAGGCGTCGGCGTAAGGAAGGTCCCGCGTAAGGACGGACGTCGTAGCGCCGCCCTCGGATCCGGGAGCCACCTGGGTCGGGCAGCGCACCGACCAGAAGACTTTCGCCAGGCCGTACGCACACATGGCGTACGGAACCGGCGAGACAGGACACAGAGAGCTCCCGTGCGGCGCCCGCGCCCCGGACGGCGGCACCGCGCATCGCGCGAGCCGCGGACGTCACCGGCACTGCCGGACCAGGCGCGGCGCCCGGGAGCCTGACGGGAGATCCACCCGCATGCTCGAGCCGACCGAACCCACCGAGGGTTCCGACAACAACAACACTCCGAGCGACACCCTGCCGCCGCGGCGCCGCCGCCGTGCGGCGTCGCGTCCGGCCGGCCCGCCCACGGGCGCGGCCGAGTCCGAGTCCGTAGCCGAGACCACGGCTCCGGCCATACCGCCGGTGGCATCCGCCGAGGCCGCTGAGGCCCCCGAGGCTCTTGAGACCGAAGAGACCGAAGAGACGGTGGAGGAGGCGGTGGCTCAGGCCGCTGCCGCCGAGCCGGTCGAGCCCGCCGAGGACGCCGCTCCGCGCCGTACGCGTCGCCGCGCCACCCGCCGGGTGTCCGCGCCCGCCGGTGCGCCGGGGACGGCCGAGGCGGCCCCGGCCGCGGAGACCACCGTGGTGCCCGCGACCACGCCCGCCGAGGTCGAGGCCGAGGCCCAGGTCGAAGAGGCCCCCGCCGTCGAGGAGGAGGCGGCGCCCGCTGCCCGTCCGCGTCGTCGTGCGACCCGTCGCGCCTCCGCGCCGACCGGCGCCCCCAAGGCGGCCGAGACCGCTCAGACCCCCGAGGCTCCTGAGGTCACCGAGACCCCTGAGGCCGTCAGGGAGCCCGTCGAGGCCCAGGCCGAAGAGGCCCCCGCCGCCGAGGACGCCGCACCCCGCCGCACCACCCGTCGTCGCGCCACCCGGCGCGTCTCCGCGCCCGCCGGTGCGCCCGAGGGCGACGCCGCCGACGAGCGTGTGGAGGCGCCCGTGACCAGCGAGACCAGCCCCAGCTAGAGCAAGCCCGCCGCCGAGACCAAGCCCGAGGCCGAGGCCGAGACCACCGAGGACGGCGCCCCGCGCCGCACCCGCCGCCGTGCCACGCGCAAGGCCGCTGTCGGTTTCTCCGCCCCCGCGCCGAAGGAGGCCGAGTCCGCGCGACGGCCCGCGCGTCCGGCCGTCGCCGTGTTCCAGGCGCCCGTGTTCACCGAGCCGATGTTCCAGACGCCGGAGCGGGCTGCCGCCGCGGCTGCCGCCGAGGCGGCGGAAGTGGCCGCCGAGACCGCCGAGACCGTCGAGGCCCCCGCGGCCGAAGAGGTCGTCGAGGCACCCGTGGCCGTCGAGGAGGAGACCGGCGGTCGCCGTCGCCGTCGCCGCCGGACCGTCGAGGAGGCGCCCGCGGCCCCGGCCCCGGCCCCGGAGCCCGTCGACGAGGTGGAGGAGCCCGACGAGTCCGCCGAGGACGTCGAGGACGGCGTCGAGGACGACGAGTCCGAGGAGGAGTCCGCGGGCTCGCGCCGCCGCCGCCGTCGTGGTGGCCGTCGCCGTCGCCGTGGCGAGTCCGCCGAGGCGGACGGTGAGGCCGGTGACGACGAGTACGCCGCCGAGCAGGCCGCGCAGGACGCCGAGGACACCGCCGAGCAGGCCGAGGAGGACGCCGAGGAGGCGGACGAGCGCGACGAGCCGGGCGGTTCCGGCTCCAGCAGCAGCCGTCGCCGCCGTCGCCGTCGCCGTCGCGCCGGTGACTCCGGCCCCGAGGCCGAGCCCGACGAGAACGACCCCGAGCGCACGGTCGTCAAGGTCCGCGAGCCGCGCGGCAAGAAGGACGAGCACCCGTCCGACGAGGTGCAGTCCATCAAGGGCTCGACCCGCCTCGAAGCCAAGAAGCAGCGCCGCCGTGAAGGGCGCGAGCAGGGCCGCCGTCGCGTTCCGATCATCACCGAGGCCGAGTTCCTGGCCCGCCGCGAGGCCGTCGAGCGCGTGATGGTCGTCCGCCAGAGCGGCGAGCGCACCCAGATCGGCGTCCTCGAGGACAACGTGCTCGTCGAGCACTACGTCAACAAGGAGCAGTCGACCTCGTACGTCGGCAACGTCTACCTGGGCAAGGTCCAGAACGTGCTGCCGTCGATGGAGGCCGCCTTCATCGACATCGGCAAGGGCCGCAACGCCGTGCTCTACGCCGGTGAGGTCAACTTCGAGGCGCTCGGCATGGCCAACGGGCCGCGCCGCATCGAGAGCGCGCTGAAGTCCGGCCAGTCGGTCCTCGTGCAGGTCACCAAGGACCCGATCGGTCACAAGGGCGCCCGTCTCACCAGCCAGGTCTCCCTGCCCGGCCGCTACCTGGTCTACGTGCCCGAGGGCTCGATGACCGGCATCAGCCGCAAGCTGCCCGACACCGAGCGCGCGCGCCTGAAGACCATCCTCAAGAAGATCGTCCCCGAGGACGCGGGCGTCATCGTGCGCACCGCCGCCGAGGGCGCGAGCGAGGACGAGCTGCGCCGCGACGTCGAGCGCCTGCAGGCGCAGTGGGAGGACATCCAGAAGAAGGCGAAGAACGGCGGCAGCTCCAACGCGCCGTCCCTGCTGTACGGCGAGCCGGACATGACCGTCCGTGTCGTCCGCGACATCTTCAACGAGGACTTCACCAAGGTCATCGTCAGCGGCGACGAGGCGTGGGAGACCATCCACGGGTACGTGTCCCACGTCGCGCCCGACCTGGCCGACCGCCTCTCGAAGTGGACCTCCGAGGTCGACGTCTTCGCGACGTACCGCATCGACGAGCAGCTGATGAAGGCCCTGGACCGCAAGGTCTGGCTGCCCAGCGGCGGTTCGCTGGTGATCGACAAGACCGAGGCCATGGTCGTGGTCGACGTCAACACCGGCAAGTTCACCGGTCAGGGCGGCAACCTCGAAGAGACCGTGACCAGGAACAACCTGGAGGCGGCCGAGGAGATCGTGCGCCAGCTGCGGCTGCGCGACCTGGGCGGCATCGTCGTCATCGACTTCATCGACATGGTCCTGGAGTCCAACCGGGACCTGGTGCTGCGGCGCCTCCTGGAGTGCCTGGGACGCGACCGTACGAAGCACCAGGTCGCCGAGGTCACCTCGCTGGGCCTGGTCCAGATGACGCGCAAGCGCGTCGGACAGGGCCTCCTGGAGTCCTTCTCCGAGACCTGCGTCCACTGCAACGGCCGTGGCGTGATCGTGCACATGGAGCAGCCGACTTCGGTCGGAGGCGGCGGCAAGCGCAAGAAGCGCGGCCGTGGCGGTGCCGAGCAGGTGCTCGAGCACGACCACGAGCTCGAGCACACGCACGAGATCGCGGAGGAGCCGGAGACGGTCGAGAGCGAGGCCGAGGTGGCCGCCGAGGTCGCCGCGCCCGTCGCACTGGTCGAGCAGGAGTTCCAGCCGGACGAGGAGCTGTACAGCAGCGCCGCCGAGGCGGAGGCCGCGGCTTCCCGTGGCGGTCGTTCGCGGCGCCGGGCGACCCGGCGCGTGTCGGCTCCCGCGGGTGCGCCGAAGGCCGAGGAGCGTGCTCCCCGGGGCCGCCGTGAGGCGCGGGTCGAGCGGACCGAGCGGGCACTGACGTCCCGCGAGGCCGCCGAGTCCGAGCCGGTCGCGGTCGAGGACCCGGTCGTCGAAGCGCCGGTCGCCGAGGCTCCCGAGGTCACGCCGGCTCCTGAGGCCGCTCCGGCCCCCGTGGTCGCCGTACCGGAGGACGAGGCCGCTCCCAAGGGCCGTACGCGTCGTCGTGCCACCCGCAAGGTGTCGGCTCCGGCCGGTTCCCCGAAGGCGACGGAAGAGACCGTGGTGACGGTCACGGAGCCGGTCGCGGCGCCCGTGCCCGAGGCCGCCGCCGAGGTCGTCGAGCCGCAGCCCGAGGCGGTCGCCGAGGCGCCCGCCGAGAGCGCCGCGCCGGCCCGCCCGCGTCGCCGTGCCGTCCGCAAGGCCACCGCGCCCACCGCGTCCGAGGAGGCGGCCGTCGTGGTCGTCCCGTCGGCCTCGGCGGAGTCGGCCGAGGCCCCTGAGGCGCCCGAGACGGCGCCCGAGTCCGACGTCGAGGCCGCGGCCCCGGCCAAGAAGACGGCCGCCCGCAAGACGGCCAAGAAGGCGACGGCGAAGAAGGCCGCCACCAAGAAGACCGCTGCCAAGAAGACGGTCGCCAAGAAGGTCACGGCCAAGAAGGCGACCGCGAAGAAGACGGCCGCCAAGACCACCGCGAAGAAGACCGCGGCGGCCGAGCAGCAGGACCGTTCGACAGTCTCGGCGACCACCGAGGACTGACGCGGAACCGGCGGAGGGCCGACGGAAGTCGGTCCCTCCGCTGCTCCGACAGCATGACGGTGGCCCGGTTTGACCCCTCAAGCCGGGCCCCGTAACCTAGACCGTCGGCGTGTCTCCTGACGCGCCGCACCCCCGTAAACCTCTTCCTCCCGAAATTCTGCGTGTCATGCGTGTTCGCATGACGTGCGCTTCGGGAGAGGCCGCTCGCGCAGCGCGTGGCTGGACTGCGGGGTTCCGTTCCGAGCGAGAGAGAGATCCGCGTGTACGCCATCGTGCGCAGCGGTGGTCGCCAGCACAAGGTTGCTGTCGGCGACATCGTTGAGGTTGACAAGATTTCCACTGCCAAGGTTGGCGACACGGTCGAGCTCTCGACCCTGCTCGTTGTCGACGGCGACGCCGTGACCAGCGACCCGTGGGTCCTTGCCGGCATCAAGGTCCAGGCCGAGATCGTGGACCACCACAAGGGCGTCAAGATCGACATCCTTCGCTACAAGAACAAGACCGGTTACCGCCGTCGTCAGGGCCACCGCCAGCAGTACACGGCGATCAAGGTCACTGAGATCCCCGCGGCTGCGAAGTAAGGGACTGAGGAGAGATGGCACACAAGAAGGGCGCATCGTCCACTCGGAACGGTCGCGACTCCAATGCTCAGCGGCTCGGCGTGAAGCGCTTCGGCGGTCAGGTCGTCAACGCCGGTGAGATCCTGGTCCGCCAGCGCGGCACCCACTTCCACCCGGGCAACGGCGTCGGCCGTGGCAAGGACGACACGCTGTTCGCCCTTGACGCCGGTGCGGTGGAGTTCGGTACCCACCGTGGCCGCAAGGTCGTGAACATCGTTCCGGTCGCCTGACCGGTTCTTTCGCGAGGCGGACCTCACTTCCCGTACGGGAAGCGGGTCCGCCTTTCGCGTGTTTCGAATGGAAGCGGCTCTGTGGCGTACAGGGCTGCGCAGGACTTTCGTACGTAACTGGAGGCACATCCCATGACCACCTTCGTGGACCGCGTCGAGCTGCACGTCGCCGCGGGTAGCGGAGGCCACGGCTGTGCCTCCGTACACCGGGAGAAGTTCAAGCCGCTCGGCGGCCCGGACGGCGGCAACGGCGGCCGGGGCGGTGACGTGTTGCTGGTCGTCGACCAGTCCGTGACCACGCTGCTCGACTACCACCACAAGCCGCACCGCAGCGCCACCAACGGCAAGCCCGGTGAGGGCGGCAACCGCTCCGGCAAGGACGGGCAGGATCTGATCCTGCCGGTGCCGGACGGCACGGTCGTGCTCGACAAGGCGGGCAACGTCCTCGCGGACCTCGTCGGCCACGGCACGTCGTACGTCGCCGCGCAGGGCGGTCGCGGTGGCCTCGGCAACGCGGCGCTGGCCTCGGCCCGCCGCAAGGCGCCCGGCTTCGCACTGCTCGGTGTCCCCGGCGACTTCCAGGACATCGTCCTGGAGCTGAAGACCGTCGCGGACGTGGCCCTCGTCGGCTACCCGAGCGCCGGCAAGTCGTCCCTCATCTCCGTCCTGTCGGCCGCCAAGCCGAAGATCGCGGACTACCCCTTCACGACCCTCGTCCCCAACCTGGGCGTGGTGACGGCGGGCGAGACGGTCTACACGATCGCGGACGTGCCCGGCCTCATCCCCGGCGCCAGCCAGGGCAAGGGCCTCGGCCTCGAGTTCCTCCGCCACGTCGAGCGCTGCAGCGTGCTGGTCCATGTGCTGGACACGGCGACCCTGGAGTCCGAGCGTGACCCGGTCACCGACCTCGACATCATCGAGGAAGAGCTGAAGCAGTACGGCGGCCTCGGCAACCGTCCGCGCATCGTCGTCCTCAACAAGATCGACGTGCCGGACGGCAAGGATCTCGCCGAGATGGTCCGCCCCGACCTGGAGGCCCGCGGCTACCGCGTCTTCGAGGTGTCGGCGGTTGCGCACATGGGCCTGAAGGAGCTGTCCTTCGCGCTCGCCGAGCTGGTCGGCACGGCGCGCGCCGCCAGGCCCAAGGAGGAGGCGACCCGGATCGTCATCCGCCCGAAGGCGGTCGACGACGCAGGCTTCACCGTGGTCCAGGAGGAGGACGGCCTCTACCGCGTGCGCGGTGAGAAGCCCGAACGCTGGGTCCGCCAGACGGACTTCAACAACGACGAGGCCGTCGGTTACCTCGCCGACCGTCTCAACCGCCTCGGCGTCGAGGCGGAGCTGATGAAGGCGGGTGCCCGCTCGGGCGACGGCGTCGCCATCGGCCCCGAGGAGAACGCGGTCGTCTTCGACTGGGAGCCGACCGTCATGGCCGGTGCGGAGATGCTCGGCCGCCGTGGCGAGGACCACCGCCTCGAAGCCCCGCGGCCCGCGGCGCAGCGCCGCCGCGACAAGCCGACCTGGTCCACGACGGCTACCGGCCCGGGCTCGGCGTCATCTGGTTCTACAAGGCGGACCTCGACCCCGCGGTGACCAAGACGATGCCGCGCG
>NZ_JBEYFS010000034.1:33746-65594 GCF_040634475.1 Streptomyces sp. NPDC007095 | reverse complement strand
GCAGCGCCCGCCCGGTTCCGCAGCCCGCGTCGAGCACGCGGTCCCCCTCGCGCAGGCCGAGTTCGCCGACCGCCGCCGCATAGGCCGGCCCGTCGTCGGGGAACCGCGCGTCCCAGTCGGCCGCGCGCGCCGTGAAGAACTCCTGGACATGTGTGTGGTCGTCGCTCATGTTCCGCATGATCTCTCACCGACACGAAGTACGACGCTGTGCACACGTTCGAGCGTCAGGCGATCGATTACGTACCTGTCTGTGTCATATTTCAACACCTTTCGAAATGCGCCCCCTTTGTGCGCCCCTGCGCGGACTAGCGTCCCTGAGCCATGGGACACCTGGACCACGCCGCCTTCGGCTGGCTGACCCCCGTGCTGTCGTACGCGATGGCCTCCATCGGCGCCGCCCTGGGGCTGCGCTGCACGGTCCGCGCGCTCGGCGCCACTGGGCGCTCGCGCCGCAACTGGCTCCTCACCGCGGCCTCCGCGATCGGCACCGGCATCTGGACGATGCACTTCGTGGCGATGCTCGGCTTCAGTGTGAGCGGTACGGAAATGCGGTACAACGTGCCGCTGACCATCCTCAGTCTGCTCGTCGCGATGGTCGTCGTCGGCGCGGGCGTCTTCGCCGTCGGCTACGGCCGCGACCGGGGCCGTGCGCTCGTCCTCGGCGGACTCACCACCGGACTCGGCGTCGCGAGCATGCACTACCTGGGCATGGCGGCGCTGCGGCTGCACGGCGCCGTGCGCTACGACCCGGTGCTCGTCGGGCTCTCCGTCGTGATCGCCGTGGTCGCGGCCACCGCGGCCCTGTGGGCGGCACTCAACATCAGGTCGCCCGTCGCGGTCGCCGCCGCCTCCCTCGTCATGGGTGGGGCGGTGAGCAGCATGCACTACACCGGAATGATGGCGGTGAGCGTGCGTGTCAGCCCCTCCGGGGAGGCTCTTCCCGGGGCCACGGCGATGCAGTTCATCTTTCCCCTCGCCGTCGGCCTCGGGTCCTATCTCTTCCTGACCTCGGCATTCGTCGCGCTGTCCCCGACAGCCCGCGAGCGCGAGGCATCCGCATCGGCCCAGCGGCCGGTCGAGAGCGTCGCCCGTTAGTGGCGGGCCCGAGCCACGACGGCTCGGACGACACGCCCCGAACCACTCCGAGCGAGGAGGCCATGCGTACACCCCGTAGGACCCCCGCAGCCGGCGCCGAGCCGCCGGCCCCACCCCCGCAGCGCGGTCGCCGCGCCCACGCGGGACCGCCCGCCGACGAGTACACCGACCCCGACGAGGACGCCACAGGGACGCCGTCAGAGGCATCCGCGCGCGCGGGACGATGGCGTGTACGCCCCCGTACGGTGCGGGCCAAGATCGTCTGTCTGCTCATGGTGCCGGTCGTCTCGCTGCTCGCCCTGTGGGCGTACGCCACGGTGAGTACCGCCCAGGACGTCGCGCGACTGCGGCAGTTGCAGCGTGTGGACTCCACGGTCCGAGCCCCGGTCGACGACGCCGTCGCCGCGCTCCAGGCCGAGCGCGTGGCCGCCGTCCGCCATGCGACCGACCCGTCCGCCGAGCCACAGAGCGATCTCAAGACGCTGGCGGAACGCACCGACCGTGCCGTGGCGAAGCTGCGACTGGGCGCCCACAACACCGTCGCCGACGGCGCCGGCCTGCCCGCCGGAGTGGCCGGACGGCTCGACGCCTTCGTCAAAGGGGCCGAGAGCCTGGGGCCCCTGCGCGCCGCCGTACTGGAGCGCCGTGCCGGATGGGAAGAGGCATACGGGCAGTACACCAGGACCATTTCGGCGGCCTTCGCGGTCGGGGGCGCCCTCACTGGTATTCAGGATGCCGACCTCGGCTCCGACGCGCGCGTACTCCTCGAATTCTCCCGGGCCGGCGAGGCGCTTGCCCAGGAGGACACCGTGCTGTCCGGTGCCCGGCTCGCCGGCACCCTGGACGGTGAGCGACTGCGGCTGTTCACCGGGGCGGTCGCCACCCGCCGGACCCTGACCGACGCCGCCGTCGCGGATCTGCGCGGACCCGAACAGGCCTCTTGGCGCGACCTCGTGACGGGGAGTGCGTACGCCGACGTACGCGCCGTCGAGGACAAGGTGCCCGCGTCAAGGCCCGGCGGAAACGCCGTCGACGCCGCATCGAAAGCCGACTGGAACACCGCCCACGCGCGTGTGCAGGACGCTATGCGCGCCATCGAGGCGAAGGCGGGCCGGGGTGTCGCGGACCGGGCCGACCCCCTGACCCGCGGTCTGCTGACACCCGCCGGCGCCGCTGTCGTATTCGGTCTCGCCGCCGTCGCCGCGTCGCTCGTGATCTCCGTACGCATCGGACGCGGCCTCGTCGTCGAACTGGTGCTCCTGCGCAACAGCGCCCTCGAGATCGCTCGACGCAAGCTGCCCGAGGCGATGCGCAAGCTGCGCGCGGGGGAGGAGATCGATGTCCGCGCGGAGGCTCCGCCAGGACCACCCTCGGAGGACGAGACCGGACAGGTCGCGGAGGCCCTGGGCACCGTGCACCGGGCCGCCCTGCGCGCCGCCGTCGAACGCGCGGAACTGGCCAGCGGGATCTCGGGAGTCTTCGTCAATCTCGCCCGGCGCAGCCAGGTCCTCGTACACCGCCAACTGAGCCTGCTGGACAGCATGGAGCGCAGGTCCGAGGACCCGAACGAACTGAGTGACCTCTTCCGGCTCGACCACCTCACCACCCGGATGCGGCGCCACGCGGAGAGCCTGATCATCCTCTCCGGCGCCGCACCCGGCCGGGCCTGGCGGATGCCGGTCTCGCTGACGAACGTGGTCCGCGCGGCCGTGTCCGAGGTCGAGGACTACGCGCGCGTGGAGGTACGACAGCTGCCCGAGGCAGCGGTCGGCGGCGCCGCCGTGGCCGACCTCACCCACCTCCTGGCGGAAATCGTCGAGAACGCGGCGCAGTTCTCCCCGCCGCACACCCGCGTCCGCATCACCGGCGAACCGGTTGGCAACGGCTACGCAGTGGAGGTCGAGGACCGAGGGCTCGGCATGGGCAAGGAGACACTCGACGAGGCCAATCGGCGCATCGAACAGTCCGAGGCGCTGGACCTGTTCGACAGCGACCGGCTCGGTCTCTTCGTGGTCAGCAGGCTCGCGGCCCGGCACGGCATCAAGGTGCACCTGCGCACGTCGCCCTACGGGGGTACCACCGCCGTCGTCCTGCTGCCGACCACGCTGCTGCACGGAGGCGCGGCGGAACGTTCCCCGCGCAAGGCGGACGACGGAAGGCCCGACGAACGCGAGTACGCGCGTGTGTCGGCCGCCCCGGAGCACGACTCCGTCCAGGCGCCCATCGAACGACCCGCACTCGTGCCCCTCGTGCAGACCGCTGTCGAACCCCCAGCGCACGGCTCGTCGGAAGCCCCCGTGAACGTCTCGTCCGAAACCCCTGTGAACGGCTCGCCGGAAACCCCACCACCTGGAGTCACCACTTTGCGGCTGCACCGCCCTCCGGACGACTCCGAAGGGTCCGACGACCTCCCACGGCGCGTACGGCAGGCGAGCCTCGCGCCCCAACTGCGTGCACAGCGAACCGAGGAGCCGGCACATGTGGCGGCCCACCAGAACGACGACACACGCACGCCCGAACTCGTACGGGACCGTATGGCGGCCTACCGCGACGGCTGGGCGCGCGGCGGCGGCAGAACATCCGGTCGCGGCGCCACTCCAGCCCCCGATGCGGGCAGCGACAGCAGTGAAGGAGACCCCGCATGATCCAGGAACCGAGCATGAGGGCCGCCCAGCGATCCGGCGAACTCGACTGGCTGCTGGACGACTTGGTGCTGCGTGTCGCCGAAGTGCGGCATGCGGTGGTGCTGTCGAACGACGGACTGGCGGTGGGTTCCTCCACCGGCCTCAGGCGCGAGGACGCCGAACACCTGGCCGCCGTCGCCTCGGGCTTTCACAGTCTGGCCAAGGGCGCGGGACGCCACTTCGGCGCCGGGGGCGTACGTCAGACGATGGTGGAGATGGACGACGGCTTCCTGTTCGTCGCGGCAGCGGGCGACGGCTCGTGCCTCGCCGTCCTCACCGCGGTCACGGCCGACATCGGCCTGGTGGCCTATGAGATGGCGCGGCTGGTCAAGCGCGTCGGCGAACACCTTTACACGCCGCCGCGGGTCGCCGCGCAGCCGCCCGCCGCCGGATGACCGAGGGCGGGCGGCGCAGATGACCGAGGACCTCGCGGGCAGCCAGTGGTACGACGGCGAAGCGGGACCGCTCGTCCGTCCCTACGCGATGACGGGCGGCCGCACCAAACCGGGCCCCACCGGAGTGCGCTTCGATCTGATCGCCCTGGTCACCCTCGACAAGGGCGCACCCGGAGTCGACGAGGACTCCCTCCTCGGGCCGGAACACCGGGCCCTCATCGACCTGTGCCGCACGGAGACGCAGTCCGTGGCCGAACTCGCCGCGGGCGCGGACCTGCCGGTAGGCGTGGTCAGAGTGCTGCTCGGCGATCTGCTGGAACTGGGCTGCGTCACCATCAGCCGCCCCGTGCCGCCCGCACAACTGCCCGACGAGCGGATCCTCCGCGAGGTGATCGAGGGACTGAGGGCGCTCTAGATGAACGACGCGGCTCTACATATCCAGGTGAACGACGCGACTCCACGCACGCGCACACACGCACCGACGCATACCCGGCATCGTTCGGCCGGCGCCGACCGCTGCCGCCACTCCCGAGAGAAGTGATCGATGGTCTCCGAGAACTCCGACGCCTCGGCCGACGAAACGACCGCCCTGGCGTTGAAGATACTGGTCGCCGGCGGGTTCGGCGTGGGCAAGACCACCCTGGTGGGCGCGGTCAGCGAGATCAGGCCGCTACGCACAGAGGAACTGCTCAGCGAGGCGGGTCAGTCGGTGGACGACACCGACGGCGTGGACCGGAAGGTCACGACGACCGTCGCCATGGACTTCGGACGCATCACCATCCGGTCCGGCCTCTCCCTCTACCTCTTCGGCACACCGGGCCAGGACCGGTTCTGGTTCCTGTGGGACGAGCTGTCGCAGGGCGCGCTGGGAGCCGTCGTCCTCGCAGACACCCGCAGGCTCGAGGACTGCTTTCCCGCGGTGGACTACTTCGAGCACCGGCACATCCCGTTCGTGGTGGCCGTCAACTGCTTCACGGGCGCCCGCGCCTACGGCGCCCAGGACGTGTCCCGCGCCCTCGACCTCGACCGGGGTACGCCCGTGGTGCTTTGCGACGCCAGGGACCGCGACTCCGGGAAGGAGGTGCTCATCCGGCTCGTGGAGTACGCCGGACGGGTGCACACCGCCCGGCTGCTCGACTCCGTGGGTTGAGGCCAGGGAAAAATCGGGCCGAGACCTCCGAAGGAGAGACCTAGGCCGCCATCGAAGCCCAAGCCACGACCTTCTCGATCCTTACGCGGACGAGGAGTTCCCCCGGCACGCCGTTGCGTTTCCCGAGCTCCTCGGCCCGGTCCTCACCCATGTAGCGTGCGCCGATCCGAGCTGCCCAGTGACGCAGCTCGGCCAGATCCTCCGACAACTCGGCACGACCCTCCACCACCACGAAGTCGAAGGGCGGCTGGTCGTCGTCCACGCAGAGGGCGACCCGCCCGTCGCGGGCCAGATTCCGTCCCTTCACACTCTCTTTCGCGGTGTTGAAGACCACGTGGTCGCCGTCCAGCAGAAACCAGATCGGCGCCACGTGCGGGCTTCCGTCGGCGCGGACGGTCGACAGCTTTCCGGTGCGGGTGCCCAGGGAGACGAAGGCCCGCCATTGCTCATCGGTCATCTTCTGTGCCATGCGCCCATCCTGCTTGCCCGGAGGGCGGCCGTGGGGAAGGCTGGCTGGTCGGATCCTCCAGCCAGGGGGAAAAGCATCACGGGGAGATGGAGCATGGCGCAGAACACGGGGCTCGGCTGGCTGCTCGATGACCTGACCGAGCGCAGGACTTCGACGTGAGGACGCCGAGCACCTCGCGGCGGTCTCGTCGGGCCTGCACAGCCTGGCGAAGGGTTCAGGTCGCTACTTCGGCGCCGGTCAGGTGCGCCAGACGATGATCGAGTTCGACGACGCGGTACTTTTCGTCACCGCGGCGGGCGCGGGCAGCTGTCTGTGTGTTCTCAGCGCCGCGGAAGCCGACATCGGCCAGGTCGCCTACGAGATGACACTGCTCGTCAACCGTGTCGGCGAACACCTCGGCGTGGACGTACGCCAACCGGAACGTCCGTCTTCTGTAGACCTCTGAGCTGCGGATACGTCATCGCGGTCAGAGTTATCCACAGGCTCGCCGCGAGATCCGCCGAACCGGCTACGGTTTTTCTCGAAGCAAGCGCCCGACGGCGCGAGCACCTCACTCCACGGGGGAGAACCGTCATGTCCGGCAACACCATCACGCAGTCCACCGCCTCGCAGTCCACCACCTTGCAGGCCACGGCAGCGAGGGCCGCCACATCGTCGCTCGGGCGCGCCGCGCGAGAACTGGAGCTCAAGCGCGGTGAGTTCGACCTCGCCCTGCATCTCGGATGCGTCCGCACCGTTCCCGACGAGGGGGGAGGCGGACGCCGCGTCACCCGTGCGGAGATCGAGCGGGTGCGCTCTGAGGACGGCTTCCCGGACGCATTGCGGGAACGCATCAAGGCCGTCGGCACCACGGAGGGCGCAGCGCTCATGGGCGTGACGGCCGCCAGGTTCACGCGCTTCGCGCGCTTGGGCCTGGTGGTCCCCGTGAAGTTCTATCTGAACCGGTACAGGGTTGTGGTCTGGCTGTACCTGGGTGAAGAACTTCGCCAGTTCGGGGCGGACGAGCAGAACGCTCCGCTGCTGAAGGGCCGTACACCCGAGGGACTCCGCGATCAGCTGGAAGCCGGCCTGGACCTCCGCCCACGCAACTGGCGGGGCCGGCACATGGGATTCCTGCTGCGGCAGACCGAGGACCCCTGGGCGCGGGCCGCGATCGTGGCCTCCCTGCTCGACCCCGTTCAGGTGGCCGAGATTGTCAGGGACCCGTACGAGCGCGCGTATCTGAACCGCTTCCGGCCCGAGCGGGCCGCCCACGGCGCCGCGCCGGACACTCCCGCCGCGCACCTCGTCTCGCGCATCATGACGGCCGAGGATCCCGACGAGATCAGCTGGCTCCGTGCCGACCTGGGCCAGGCACTCGTCGAGGCCCGAGAGCTCCGCCCCGCACCCCGCCCGACCCCCAAGGCCCCGCTGACGCCGGTCTCCCCTTCGGCCGCGGCGGCTCCGGCCTCGCGACCGCTGGAAGCCGCCCTCGACGACCGGGCCCCGAGCATGGAGCCCGAGCGGCCACGGAGGCGCCTCGGGTGGCTGCGCCGCAGAAACCCCTGACAGGGCGCTCCTGCCCGCGACGCCCTGACGAGTCCTCCCCGGACGGCTTCTTCCCGAGGGGCCGCGTCCATTCCTGCATCCTTACAGCGCCCGGAAAAGCCCCTCCTGGACGACCGAGACGAGCAGGCGTCCCTCCAGGTCGTAGATGCGCCCGCGGGCCAGCCCACGCCCGCCCGTCGCGATCGGCGACTCCTGGTCGTACAGGAACCACTCGTCCGCGCGGAACGGCCGGTGGAACCACATCGCATGGTCCAGCGAGGCCATGTCGTAGCCGCGCGGACCCCACAGCGGCTCCACCGGGATGCGGACGGCGTCCAGGAGGGTCATGTCGCTCGCGTAGGTGAGGGCGCACGTGTGCACGAGCGGGTCGTCTCCCAGTGGCCCGACGGCACGCATCCACACCGCGCTGCGCGGCTCCGCGTCCTTGATCTCCTCCGGGGTCCAGCGCAGTCCGTCCACATACCGGATGTCGAACGGCTGACGGCGCGCCATGCGCTCCAGCGACTCGGGAAGTGCGCCCAGATGTTCGGTTATCTCCTGCGAGACCGTCGGCAGCGACTCCGGGTGCGGGATCTCACGGGCCGGCGGCAGCTGGTGCTCGAAGCTCCCTTCCTCAGGCTTGTGAAAGGAGGCGGTCAGATTGAAGATCGTGCGGCCCTGCTGCACGGCGGTGACGCGACGGGTGGTGAACGACCGCCCGTCCCTGACCCGTTCGACCTGGTACACGATCGGCACGCCCGGCCGGCCCGGGCGCAGGAAGTACGCGTGCAGCGAGTGCACCGGCCGGTCGCCCTCGGTGGTGCGCCCGGCCGCCACCAGGGCCTGGCCCGCCACCTGGCCGCCGAAGACCCGCTGCAGTTTTTCGTCCGGGCTGCGGCCACGGAAGATGTTGACCTCGATCTGCTCCAGGTCGAGCAGGTCGACGAGCCTCTCGGCTGGGTTCGTCATGTGTGGGATTCTCCTGTGCTCACAACTGACCGACGTCGGTGACCTTGACGACCGCGCGACCCTCCGCGTCGGAGGCCACGAGGTCGACCTCCGCGCTGATGCCCCAGTCGTGGTCACCGTTCGGGTCGGCGAAGGTCTGACGGACGCGCCACAGACCGTTCTGCGGCTCCTCCACGATCGACAGCAGCTTGGGGCCACGGGCGTCGGGGCCTGTGCCGAGGTCCTCGTACTCGTCCCAGTACCTGTCCATCGCCTCGCCCCAGGCGTCGGCGTCCCAGCCGGACTCGCCGTCCATCTCGCCGAGTTCGTCGACGTTGTCGAGTGCGGCGAGTTCCACGCGGCGGAACATCGCGTTGCGGACGAGGACACGGAAGGCGCGGGCGTTCGACGTGACCGGCTTGACCTGGTCGGCCCTCTCCTGGGCCTCCTCGGCCGTCATCTCCTCGGGGTTGGCGAGCTGCTCCCACTCGTCGAGGAGGCTCGAGTCGACCTGGCGCACCAGCTCGCCCAGCCAGGCGATCAGGTCCTCCAGGTCCTCGGACTTGAGGTCGTCCGGGACGGTGTGTTCAAGCGCCTTGTAGGCACTCGCGAGGTAGCGCAGGACAATGCCCTCAGTACGGGCGAGCTCGTAGTGGGAGACGAACTCCGTGAAGGACATGGCCCGTTCGTACATATCACGGATGACGGACTTCGGCGACAGCGGATGGTCACCGACCCACGGGTGGCTCTTGCGGTAGGTGTTGTAGGCGTGGAAGAGCAGCTCCTCCAGCGGCTTGGGGTACGACACGTCCTGGAGCCGCTCCATGCGCTCCTCGTACTCGACGCCGTCCGCCTTCATCGCCGCCACGGCCTCGCCGCGTGCCTTGTTCTGCTGGGCCGCGAGGATCTGCCGTGGGTCGTCCAGGGTGGACTCCACGACGGACACCATGTCCAGGGCGTAGGAGGGGGACTCGGGGTCCAGCAGCTCGAACGCGGCGAGCGCGAAAGTCGACAGCGGCTGGTTGAGCGCGAAGTCCTGTTGCAGATCCACGGTGAGGCGCACGATGCGGCCCGTGGCGTCCGGCTCGTCGAGCTTCTCGACGATGCCGCCGTCGAGGAGCGAGCGGTAGATCGCGATCGCCCGCCGGATGTGCCGCAGCTGCTGCTTGCGCGGCTCGTGGTTGTCCTCCAGCAGATGCCGCATCGCCTCGAAGGCGTTCCCGGGCCGGGCGATCACCGCCAGGAGCATGGTGTGGGTGACCCGGAAGCGGGAGGTGAGCGGCTCGGGATCGGAGGCGATGAGCTTCTCGAAGGTGTTGTCCGTCCAGCCGACGAAGCCCTCGGGAGCCTTCTTGCGGACCACCTTGCGGCGCTTCTTCGGGTCGTCGCCCGCCTTGGCGAGCGCCTTCTCGTTCTCGATGACGTGCTCGGGCGCCTGCGCCACCACGAAGCCCGCCGTGTCGAATCCGGCGCGCCCGGCACGGCCGGCGATCTGGTGGAACTCACGGGCACGGAGCGTGCGCACCCGGTTGCCGTCGTACTTCGTCAGCGCCGTGAACAGCACGGTGCGGATCGGGACGTTGACGCCGACGCCGAGGGTGTCCGTGCCGCAGATGACCTTCAGCAGACCGGCCTGGGCCAGCTTCTCCACCAGCCGCCGGTACTTGGGCAGCATGCCCGCGTGGTGCACGCCGATGCCATGGCGTACGTACCGGGAGAGGTTGCGGCCGAACTTGGTGGTGAAGCGGAAGTTGCCGATCAGCTCGGCGATCTGGTCCTTCTCCTCGCGCGTGCACATGTTGATGCTCATCAGTGCCTGCGCCCGCTCCACGGCCTGCGCCTGGGTGAAGTGGACGATGTAGACCGGAGCCTGCTTGGTCGCGAGCAGCTCGGTGAGCGTCTCCGTCAGCGGGGTCAGCACGTATTCGTAGGAGAGCGGCACGGGCCGGGTCGCCGAGCGGACCACCGACGTGGGCCGTCCGGTGCGCCGGGTGAGGTCCTTCTCGAACATCGAGACGTCGCCGAGCGTCGCCGACATCAGGATGAACTGCGCCTGTGGCAGTTCCAGGATCGGGATCTGCCACGCCCAGCCGCGGTCAGCCTCCGCGTAGAAGTGGAACTCGTCCATGACGACCTGGCCGACGTCGGCGTGCTTGCCGTCCCGCAGCGCGATGGACGCCAGCACCTCGGCGGTGCAGCAGATGATGGGGGCGTCGGAGTTCACGGAGGCGTCGCCGGTCAGCATCCCGACGTTCTCGGTGCCGAAGATCTTGCACAGCTCGAAGAACTTCTCCGAGACGAGTGCCTTGATCGGCGCCGTGTAGAAGGTGACCTCGTCGCGGGCGAGCGCGGCGAAGTGGGCGCCCGCGGCGATCATGCTCTTACCCGAGCCGGTGGGCGTCGAGACGATCACGTTCGCACCCGAGACCACCTCGATCAGCGCCTCCTCCTGATGGGGGTAGAGCGTGAGACCGCGTTCTCCGGCCCACGACTCGAAGGCTTCGTAGAGGGCGTCGGGATCTGCGGTCTGCGGCAGCTGATCGATAAGGGTCACGCCCCCATCTTGCCTGTCAACCCGCTCGATGGGGGAATCGGATGCTCGTCCGAAGATCACGACCGTTACGCTGTGGCGCCGACGAAGCGTCAGCGTATGCGGGCAACTGGACAGCGGCGAAAGAAGAATGGGGCGGGGAACGGCCATGATGGGACCAGCACACTCACTCTCGGGAGCCGCGGCCTGGCTCGGCGTCGGAGCGGCGGCGGCCGCCGCCGGTCACACGATGCCCTGGCCGGTCCTCCTCGTCGGCGCCCTGATCTGCGCGGGTGCCGCGCTCGCCCCCGACCTGGACCACAAGGCGGCGACGATCTCGCGGGCCTTCGGGCCCGTCTCACGGACCCTGTGCGAGATCGTCGACAAGCTCTCGTACGCCGTCTACAAGTCGACCCGCAAGCCGGGCGACCCACGGCGCAACGGCGGCCATCGCACGCTGACGCACACCTGGCTGTGGGCGGTGATGATCGGCGCGGGCACCGCGGCCCTTGCGATCACAGGTGGCCGCTGGGCGGTCCTGGCCATCCTCTTCGTGCACATGGTGCTCGCGATCGAGGGCCTGCTGTGGCGGGCCGCCCGCGGCTCCAGCAGCGACGTCCTGGTCTGGCTGCTGGCGGCGACCAGCGCCTGGATCCTCGCCGGAGTCCTGGACAAGCCGGGCAACGGCTCGGACTGGCTGTTCACCGCACCGGGCCAGGAGTACCTGTGGCTCGGACTGCCTATCGTCCTGGGAGCCCTGGTACACGACATCGGGGACGCGCTGACGGTGTCCGGCTGCCCGGTCCTGTGGCCCATCCCGATCGGCCGCAAGCGCTGGTACCCGATCGGCCCGCCCAAGGCGATGCGCTTCCGGGCCGGCAGCTGGGTGGAGCTCAAGGTGCTCATGCCGGTCTTCATGCTGCTCGGCGGAGTGGGCTGCGCGGCGGCGCTCAACGTCATCTGAGCGAGAGCGTCAGCCCCGCACGCCCGAGGAGGAGTGCCGGCTCCTCGCGCCCGAGCGCGGGGGGCACCCCCTCACGCCGTCCCGTCCTTGCCCGCTTCCTGCCCCGCACCGCCGTACCGCCTCTCGAACTGTGCGATCCGGCCCTCCGAGTCCACGGTCCGGGCCTTGCCCGTGTAGAAGGGGTGACTCTCCGAGGAGATCTCGACGTCGACGACCGGGTAGGTCTCGCCGTCGTCCCACTCGATGGTCTGGTCGCTCGTCGCGGTGGACCGGGTGAGGAAGGCGTACCCGGCGGCGCGGTCGCGGAAGACGACGGCGCGGTAGTCGGGGTGCTTGTCCTGCTGCATGGGTGCTCCTTGAGGGAGAGGTGCGGGGGCCGGTCAGCCGGACGCGGTGTCCTCGTCGACGATGTGCATCGCGGCCTCCTCGGCCGAGGCCGCGGCGCCGTCGATGCCGACGTCGGTGGCGATCAGCCCGCTCTCGTCGTCCTCGTGCGCTCCTTCATTGGGGGCGACGAGACGACCGGAGCGGCTGGCGCCCACTTCGTTGTCCCAGGGTTCGCCGTCGGTGCCCTGGCAGTCGCCGATGCCGTCTCCATCCGGCTCGGTGACGTCGGGCATCTCCTCCGCGAGGCGCTGGTCCAGAGTCTCGCCCTGTCGGCGCTCCGCGGCGGTCACCCCGGAATGCTCCACCGCCCACGGCCGCTCCGGCGGGGACCAGCCCCGGTCGAGCGGGTCACCGACACCGTCGGAGAGCAGGGTGTCCTCGGAGTCGAGCAGCCCCGCGTCGTCCTGTACCTCGGATCCGTCGGGCTGGTAGACGTCGTCTCCCCATCCGTCGACGCTGTTCACGGGTACCTCCAGGTGATGCGGGCGAGCCCGATCCCACCGCGCTCGACGGCGGGCGCGCGGGCCACTCGACACAGGCTTCGCCCTTCGCGAACCGGGTGGTTCCCGGGCGTTCCCCGAGCCGGTGCCGTTATCCAGCCTTCCACTCCGGTTCGGCACTGCGCAACGCCACACGGTCCGAGGCGGTGCGGGCGCGCCCACGGAGGCAGGTCCCGGGCGCCGGTGCGACCGCTGCCGCACACGAGCGCGGACCGCACCGGCAGGCCACCCTCACCCGTGCCAGGACCGCCACAACGCCGCGTAGGCACCGTCCGCCGCGACCAGCTCGTCGTGACTGCCCAGCTCACTGATCCGGCCGTTCTCCACGACAGCGATGACGTCCGCGTCGTGGGCGGTGTGGAGCCGGTGGGCGATGGCGACCACGGTGCGTCCGTCGAGGACGCGGGCCAGCGAGCGTTCCAGGTGACGGGCCGCGCGCGGGTCGAGCAGCGAGGTCGCCTCGTCCAGGACCAGGGTGTGCGGATCGGCGAGGACCAGCCGGGCCAGGGCGATCTGCTGAGCCTGGGCCGGGGTGAGCGCGAGCCCGCCCGAGCCGACCTCGGTGTCCAGACCGTCGTCCAGCGCCCGCGCCCAGCCCTCCGCGTCCACCGCCCCGAGCGCCGCCCACAGCTCGGCGTCGACCGCTCCCGTCCTGGCGAGCAGCAGGTTGTCGCGCAGGGAGCCCACGAAGACATGGTGCTCCTGGTTGACCAGGGCCACGTGGGAGCGGACCGCCTCGGCGGGCATCCGGGACAGTTCGGCACCGCCGAGCGTGACGCGGCCGTCCCGGGGTGCGTAGATCCCGGCGAGCAGCCGGCCCAGCGTGGACTTACCCGCTCCGGACGGTCCGACCAGCGCGAGCCGGGTGCCCGGGGCGACCTCCAGGGAGATCTCGCGCAGCACGTCCACCCCGGCCCGGTAGCCGAAGCGCACCTCGTCCGCGCGCACGTCCCGTCCGTCCGGGACCATATCCGGGTCGCCCGCGTCCGGCTCGATGTCCCGGACGCCGACCAGTCGGCCCAGCGACACCTGGGCGACCTGCAGCTCGTCGTACCAGCGCAGGATCAGGCCCACCGGATCGACGAGCATCTGCGCGATGAGCGCGCCCGTCGTCAGTTGCCCCACACCGATCCAGCCCTGAAGGACGAAGACCCCGCCGATCATCAGGACCGAGCAGAGGATCACCACGTGCGTGACACCGATGACCGGGAAGAGCACCGTGCGCAGCCAGAGCGTGTAGCGCTCCCAGGCCGTCCACTCCTTGATCCTGCGCTCCGACAGCTCGATGCGGCGCTCGCCCAGGCGGTGCGCCTCGACGGTGCGACCCGCGTCCACGGTCTCGGCGAGCGCGGCGGCGACGGCGGCGTAACCGGCGGCCTCGGAGCGGTAGGCGGACGGTGCGCGCTTGAAGTACCAGCGGCAGCCGATCAGCAGGATGGGCACGGCTACCAGTACGGCGGGGGCGAGCGGCGGAGCGGTCACGGCGAGCCCGCCGAGCAGCAGGGCCACCCACACCACGCCGATGGCGAGCTGTGGTACGGCTTCGCGCATCGCGTTGGCGAGCCGGTCGATGTCCGTGGTGATGCGGGACAGCAGGTCGCCCGTGCCGGCCCGCTCGAGGACGCCGGGCGGCAGCCCGACCGACCGTACGAGGAAGTCCTCGCGCAGATCGGCCAGCATCCGCTCGCCGAGCACGGCCCCGCGCAGCCGCACCTCGCGTACGAATACGGCCTGTACGACGAGTGCCACGGCGAACAGTGCGGCGGTGCGCTCCAGATGGAGCTCCCGCGCGTGGTCCGAGACCCGCTCGACGATCGAGCCCAGCAGATAGGGGCCGGCCATCGAGGCCACCACGGCCACCGTGTTGGCGGCGATGAGCAGCAGGAAGGCCCGACGGTGCCGTCGGAAGAGTTCGGTCACGTAGGCGCGTACGGTCGCGGGGGCACCGACGGGCAGGGTGTGCGCCGTCGTCGGGGCCGCCGGGTCGTAGGCCGGTGGCGCCAGGCCGATCATGCGGTCTCCTCGATTTCTTCCAGTTCCTTCAGTACGCCGCTCAGGTCGGCCTCGTCCTCTTCCCGCACATGGCTGTGCGCGGCCCTGTCTTCTTCCCGCACACTGCTCCGCGCGGCCTCGTCATCGGTCTCCCGGGTCACCACGGCCCGGTACCGCGGCTCACCGCGTACCAGCTCGCGGTGTACGCCGACCGCCACGACCTCGCCCTCGTGCACCAGAACGACGCGGTCCGCGTGGTCCAGGAGCAGAGGCGAAGAGGTGAAGACGACCGTCGTGCGCCCGGTGCGCAGGGCGCGCACGCCGTCGGCGATCCGGGCCTCGGTGTGCGAGTCGACGGCGGAGGTCGGCTCGTCGAGGACCAGCACTTCGGGGTCCGTGATCAGAGACCGGGCCAGGGCCAGGCGCTGGCGCTGGCCGCCGGAGAGCGAGCGTCCGCGTTCGGTGATGCGGGCCTCCATCGGGTCCCCGGCGTCCAACGACGCCTGGGTGAGCGCGTCCAGGACGTCGCCGCACTGCGCGGCGGTCAGTGCGGCCTCGGCGCTGACGAGACCCGAGGAAGGCACGTCGAGCAGGTCGCGCAGCAAGCCGGACAGCAGCACTGGGTCCTTGTCCTGGACGAGGACGGCCGTACGGGCGGAGTCCAGCGGCAAGTCGTCGAGGGGTACGCCTCCGAGGAGCACCGAGGTGCCCCCCTCCGTGGGGTGGCCACCCAGCCGCGCGGCGAGCACACCCGCCGCGTCCGGGTCGCCGCACACCACGGCGGTGAGCCGCCCGGCGGGCGCGAGCAGTCCGGTCGCGGGGTCGTACAGATCGCCGGACGGCACCTCGGCCGAGCGCGATCCGCCGCTGTCCATGGCCCGTTCCAGGGACAGCACCCGGGCGGCGCGCTTGGCGGACGGGCGGGAGAAGGAGTAGGCCATCGCGATCTCCTCGAAGTGTCGCAATGGGTAGGTGAGCAGCATGACCGCGCTGTACACGGTGACGAGTTCGCCGACCGTGATCCGGCCGTCGCGGGCCAGGTGAACGCCGCGCCAGATGACGGCGATCATCAGCAGGCCGGGCAACAGCACCTGGATGGCCGAGATCAGCGACCACATCCGGGCGCTGCGCACGGCCGCGTGGCGGACCTCCTGGGAGGCGCGGCGGTAGCGGTCGAGGAACAGTTCCTCGCCGCCGATGCCGCGCAGCACGCGCAGGCCCGCGACGGTGTCAGAGGCCAGCTCGGTGGCGCGGCCGGCCTTCTCTCGCTGGAAGTCCGCGCGCCGGGTGGCACGGGGCAGCAACGGCAGTACGGCGAGCGCCAGGACGGGCACACCCAGCGCGATGAGTACGCCGAGCGCGGGCTGGTAGACGACCAGGCCGACACAGACCAGCACGACGGTCAGGGCGGCCGCCGCGAACCGCGACAGGGCCTCCACGAACCAGCCGATCTTCTCGACGTCGCCGGTCGAGACAGCGACGACCTCGCCGGCCGCGACACGTCGCGTCAGGGCGGAGCCCAACTGGGCGGTCTTGTGGGCCAGCAACTGCTGGACGCGCGCGGCAGCGGTGATCCAGTTGGTTACCGCGGCCCGGTGCAGCATGGTGTCGCCCAGCGCGATGCAGGCGCCGCACAGCACCAGCAGCCCACCGGTCAGGGCGAGTCGGGTGCCGGAGCGGTCGACGACGGCTTGGACGGCGAGGCCGACGCAGAACGGCAGCCCGGAGACGGCCACGAAGTGCAGCAGCCCCCAGGCAAGGGCCTTGAACTGCCCTCCGAGCTGATTCCGGCCGAGCCACCACAGGAATCGGGGACCCGAGCGCGCGTCCGGCACACCCGGGTCGGGATAGGGAAGGTCTTGAATCTGCATGACGTCCCAGTGGCTCGTGTAAGGGGTGGGGTCAGGGAATGGGGCCGGGGCGAAGCCGTGGAGTTCCGGCGACCGACCGACCGTGGGGGGTCGGCAGCAAACCGTGAAAGGTTCGCGTCATGGTGCGACCGGAGGCAAACGATTTTTCATCCCAGACATGTATTCAGGACAGAGGGCCGGGATGTGAGTTCGTGGGACAGGAGTTCGGGGCAGGGGTGCCGAGACAAGGCTGGGACCACCTCCGGCCCATCGAAGGTGTGCCCGGAAAGACAACACCTGACCGAGAAGTCGGGGGGGTAGGGGTTATTCGTCCGATACGTGATGCAACGATGGGGCGCATGCGAAAAGACAGTGCGAGGCGTACGGGGTTCACCGCTGTGGCGTGCGGTGCCCTCGCTGTGTTCCTGTCGGCCTGCGGTGGCTCGGGAGGGGGGAGCGGCGCGGTGAAGGACCACGGCGGAGCCGGTGCCAAGGGCGAACAAGCCCCCGCACGCACCGTCGATCTGACCCGGATACCGGAGGTCGGCAACCGCCTGCAGGCCCGGATCCCGTCCGACTCCCACCAGGTGGTGGCGGTCTACGGCGAGGGCAGGGACTCCGCCGACTCCACGGTCGTGCTGTACGCGAAGTCCGGTTCCACCTGGGAGGTGCGGCGTTCCTGGCACGCGCACAACGGGACGAAGGGCTGGACCACCGACCATCACGAGGGCGACAAGCGCAGCCCCGTCGGGGTGTTCTCGCTCACCGACGCGGGCGGAGTGCTCGACGACCCGGGCGCACTGCTCCCGTACGACCACTCGGCGGCTTATCAGGCTCCCCGCGACTGGGCCAGGTCGCACTGGCACGACTTCGACTACGTCGTCGCCATCAACTACAACCGACGCGAGGGTACCCCGCCGGACAACCCGGACCGCCCCCTGGGCCAGACGAAGGGCGGCAGTATCTGGCTGCACATGGACCACGGCAGCGGTACGTCCGCGTGTGTCAGCGTGCCCAAGTCGGCCATGGAGTATCTCCTGCGGACGCTCGACCCGCATCAGCACCCTGTCATCGTGATGGGGGACAAGGCCGATCTGAAGGTGTAGCGGCCGTGGCCGACCGGGCCGCCCCGCCTGGTGCGGTCACCGAGTGCCCATTGCGGGGCGGGCCGACTCCCCCGTAGAACACCGCACATGAGAAGACGGATCGTCATGTCCATGCTCGTCGGAGTGATCCTCTCGGCGAGCACCTTCCTGGGAGCGGGACCGGCCTCGGCGGCACCGCCGGCGGACGCTGTCCGGCCGGTCGGCACCCCCGTCCGGTCGGCGGATCAGACCGCAGACACGCCCCACGACGCGCCCGCCGAGACGCCCACCGGGACTGCTTCCGAGACGCCCAGCGGGGTTGCCGCTGATGCGCCCGCCGAGTTCGGCACCGACTGGCACGACCCCCTGACCGCCGCCCCGCCGGTGGCGAGACCCGCCACCAAGTCCTGCGCGGTGACGGTCGCCGAGGCGCAGTTCCGTGACTTCACGCCGTACCGGGGCACGTACACGCCGCCGGGCGGCTGCGGCGACCGCTGGAGCAAGGTCGTCCTGCGGCTCGACGGCAAGGTCAAGGGACGCCAGTTCGACCGGCTCGGCTATCTCCACATCGGCGGCGTGGAGATCCTCCGCACCTCCACCCCGGAGCCCTCGCCCGACGGCATCCAGTGGTCCGTCGAGAAGGACGTGACCAGGTACAGCGACACGTTCCGGCGCGCCGGCGACGTCGAGATGCTCATCGGGAACGTCGTAGACGACACGTACACCGGAGTCCTCGACGTAAAGGTGGCCCTGACCTTCTACGCGGAGGGCGGCGCCTTGAAGTCCGCCGCGACCCCCGACCGTGTCCTCACCCTCCAGGACGGCACCCTCACCACCCCGCGCAACAGCGAGCGCATCGTCGCCGAGGTGTACGCGACCGGCTCCGGCGGCGGCTGCGAGGAGTACTGGTACCTGACGGTGCCCGACCCCGCCCCGTACTCCTGCAAGGCGGACAGGGGCCCCTACCGTGAGGTGCAGATCAAGGTGGACGGCCAACTCGCGGGCATCGCCGAGCCGTTCCCGACCGTGTGGACCGGCGGCTGGTCCAACCCCTTCCTCTGGTACGTGATCCCGGGCCCGCGCGCCTTCGACATCAAGCCGATCGAATACGACCTCACGCCCTTTGCCGGTCTCCTCGACGACGGTCGTCCGCACCGGATCGACGTCTCCGTCGTGGGCGTCCCCGCGGGCCAGACCGGCTGGAGCGCCCCGGTCGACGTCCTCGTCTGGCAGGACGTGAAGCGCGCGCACGTGACCGGCGCGCTCACCGAGGCCAGGGCGGGCGACCTCACCAACTCCTCGACGTACACGCCCGGTTCGGAAGAACGGCTCGACACCGTGGGCGGACACCGGCTGACGACCGCCGGATACGTCGACACCTCGCACGGCCGGGTGTGGACCACCGTGCGCCGCACGCTCGCCGACACCTCCGCGCACCGCTGGACCGACGGGGAGAACACGGATGCGCTCAAGGCCACCTGGACCGACGACGAGACGGTCACCGTCGACGGGCGGGGACCGGCCGGCGTGACGCGCACCCATCGCACGTACACCATGGACGGCACCACGACGCTCGCCGCGGACGACCGGTTGCGGACCGTCGTGACGCTCGGCGACCGGGCCGCGGTCGACGAGACGCGCGGTGGGCGGCGCACCGCGTGGTCCCGGCTCGACGACACGTACGCGGGAGACGCGACGTATACCGCGAACGTGCCCCGCGACCAACGGCATGCGGTCGGAACGACGAGTGAGCGCTACCGGCTGTACGGCTCGGACGGCTGCTACGACCGCGCTCTGGTCACCGTGCAGGGAGTGCTGGCGCGGGACCGCAGCGACTGCTGAGCCTGCTGGGGCCCTGGGTGGGGAACGGGACGTCTGCTCCAGGATTTACATGGACGTGACACAGAGGTATCCGGCGGCACCGGCAACTCCTCAATAGTGATCGCTACGGAAGGAAGTTTCCGCATACCAGAAGTTCCCTCGGAGGAGTGCCCGTGCCGCCGTCTGTACCGTCCCCGCGACGCGTCGCACGCATACTGCGTACCTCACTGTTCGCGCAGGTCGCCTGCGCGCTCGTACTCGGAATCGTCGTCGGAAGGCTGTGGCCGGACACGGCCACGGCCTTCCAGCCGCTCGGCGACGGTTTCGTACGCCTCATCAAGGCGGTCATCTCACCGCTCGTGTTCTGTGTGGTGGTCGTCGGCATCACCAAGGCCGGTGACCTGAGGGCCTTCGGCCGGATCGGGCTCAAGGCCCTGATCTGGTTCGAGGTCGCGTCCACCGCCGCGCTGCTCCTCGGGCTGATCGCGGCGAACGTCGTCGGTCCGGGCTCGGGTATGCACGCCGATCCCTCGAAGCTCGACGCCTCGGCCGTCGACGGCAAGACCGGCGGCGGCTCGCTCCCGTCGACCGGCGAGTTCATCCTGAACGCGCTTCCGCAGAGCGCGGTCGGGGCCTTCGCCGAGAACTCCCTGCTCCAAGTCCTCGTCCTCGCCTGCCTGGTGGGCGCGGCACTGCTCCACCTCGGCAACACCAAGGTGCCCAAGGTGCTGCCCGCCATCGAGCAGGTCCAGGACGTCGTCTTCGCGATCGTCGGCTTCATCATGAAGCTGGCCCCGCTCGCGGTGTTCGGCGCGATGGTCCACCTGGTGGGGGAGTACGGGCTCGGCGTCATCAAGACGTACGGCAAGCTGATCGTCCTGTGCTACACGGTCGCGCTGCTGTTCCTCTCGTTGCTCGCCGTCGCCCTGAAGGCGGTCACCGGGCTCAGCCTGTGGAAGTTCGTCCGTTACACCCGCGAGGAGATGCTGCTCGCGCTCGGTACCGCCTCCAGTGAGACGGTCATGCCCCGCATGATGCAGAAGCTGCGCCAGGCGGGCTGCCGCGACGACGCCGTGGGCCTGGTCCTGCCCACCGGCTACTCCTTCAACCTCGACGGCGCCTCGATCTACCTGTCCATCGGCACGCTCTTCATCGCGCAGGCCGTGGGGGTGGATCTGAGCCTGGGCCAGCAGATCACCGTCGTCCTGGTCCTCATGCTGACCAGCAAGGGCATGGCGGGTGTGCCGGGTTCGGCCTTCCTCGCCCTCTCCGCGACGGCCTCCTCGCTCGGTGTCATCCCCGCCGGAGCGGTCGCTCTCCTTCTGGGCGTGGACCGCATCATGGACTCGATGCGCGTCGCGACGAACCTGCTCGGCAACTGCGTCGCCGTCTTCGCGGTGTCCCGCTGGGAGGGCGCGCTCGACACGGAACGGGCGAAGAAGATGCTGGACGGCGAGATCGCTTTCGTGGAGGAGGACGACGCGCCGCGGAGGCAGGAGTCGCCGACGCAAGAACCGGGGTCCGCATCGACCAGGGCGGACATCCCCGCCCGGTCGGCCGAGGTGAAAGTCCCCGCCCGGTCGGCCGAGGCGGAAGTCCCCGCCCAGTCGGCCAAGGAACCTGCCCCCGAGGTCGGTTGACCGACCCGGGACGGGTCACCGCCCCGGATCCCCGGAACGGGCCGCGGCACCCACTCCAGTCGTACGGAGTGGGTGCCGCGGCCCGCCGCTTTGTCCGCCGCGCCACGAGCGCGCCAATGACAACCCCTCAGCAGCGCTGCTCAAGCCTGGGCATGCCGTCCACCAGCGTGTCCAGCAGCCCCCCGAGTATTTCGCGCTGCTCGTCCGTCAACGGCGCCAGGATCTCCTCCGCGGCCGACCGGCGTGCGCCGCGCAGCTCCCGCAGTGCCTCGCGCCCCTCGTCCGTGACCTCGATCCGGATCACCCTCCGATTGGTGGGATCGGGGACCCGGCGCACCTTCCCGCTCGCCTCCAGGCCGTCGACCAGCGTGGTCACGGCCCGGGGCACCACCTCCAGGCGCTCGGCGAGATCGGCCATGCGCGGGGGTGAGCTGTAGTGCGCGAGCGTGCGCAGCAGCCGCGACTGGGCCGGGGTGATGCCCAGCTCGCGCTGCTCCAGGTGCCGCTTCTGGATGCGGTGCACACGTCGGGTCAGCCGCAGCAACTGCTCGGCGAGCAGGCCGTCGGCATCGGGGGTGGTCATGCGGGAACAATATCAGGATGCGGTTCATTGTGAGTATAGGTAACAATGAGCTAGGCTCCGCCAGTCATCGTTTGCCTGCCCTGCGTAGCCGTCGTCTCACCTCCCGTAGGAGCCCATGCGTCCCGACCAATCCACCTGGACCCCGTCACCTGCCGAGGGCGAACAGCCACGGCAGGTGCGCCGCATCCTGAAGCTGTTCCGGCCCTACCGCGGCCGCCTCGCGATCGTCGGCCTGCTGGTCGGCGCCTCGTCCCTGGTCACCGTAGCGACCCCCTTCCTGCTGAAGGAGACCCTGGACGTCGCGATCCCCCAGGGCCGCACCGGTCTGCTGAGCCTGCTCGCGCTCGGCATGATCCTCAGCGCGGTCGTCACCGGCATCTTCGGCGTCCTGCAGACCCTGATCTCCACGACCGTCGGCCAGCGCGTCATGCACGACCTGCGCACCGCCGTCTACGGACGGCTGCAGCGCATGTCGCTCGCCTTCTTCACGCGGACCCGCACCGGCGAGGTCCAGTCCCGCATCGCCAACGACATCGGCGGCATGCAGGCGACCGTGACCTCCACCGCCACCTCGCTGGTCTCCAACCTCACCAGCGTGGTCGCCACGATCGTCGCGATGGTCGCCCTGGACTGGCGGCTCACCGTGGTCTCGCTGCTCCTGCTGCCGGTCTTCGTGTGGATCAGCCGCCGCGTCGGCAACGAACGCAAGAAGATAGCGACCCAGCGTCAGAAGCAGATGGCCGCGATGGCCGCCACCGTGACCGAGTCGCTTTCCGTCAGCGGCATCCTGCTCGGCCGCACCATGGGCCGCGGCGATTCGCTCACCAAGGCGTTCGAGGCCGAGTCCGACAGCCTGGTCGACCTCGAGGTGAAGTCGAACATGGCGGGCCGCTGGCGCATGTCCGTCATCGGCATCGTCATGGCCGCCATGCCGGCCGTCATCTACTGGGCCGCGGGCATGGCCCTCCAGTTCGGCGGCCCGTCCGTGTCGATCGGCACGCTCGTCGCCTTCGTCTCGCTCCAGCAGGGTCTGTTCCGGCCGACGGTCAGCCTGCTGTCCACCGGCGTCCAGATCCAGACCTCGCTCGCGCTCTTCCAGCGCATCTTCGAGTACCTCGACCTGCCCATCGACATCACCGAGCCGGAGCGCCCGGTCCATCTGGACCAGGTCAAGGGCGAGATCCGCTTCGAGGACGTCGAGTTCCGCTACGACGACAAGAGCGGCCCGATCCTCGAGGGCATCGACATCACCGTCCCCGCGGGCGGCAGTCTCGCCGTCGTCGGCCCGACCGGCTCCGGCAAGTCCACGCTCAGCTATCTGGTGCCACGGCTGTACGACGTCACGGGCGGCCGCGTCACGCTGGACGGCGTCGACGTACGGGACCTCGACTTCGACACGCTCGCCCGCGGGATCGGCGTCGTCTCCCAGGAGACGTACCTCTTCCACGCCTCGGTCGCGGACAACCTGCGCTTCGCCAGGCCCGACGCCACCGACGAGGAGCTGCAGGCGGCGGCCAGGGCGGCCCAGATCCACGACCACATCGCGTCACTGCCCGACGGGTACGACACGGTCGTGGGTGAGCGCGGCCACCGGTTCTCCGGCGGCGAGAAGCAGCGCCTCGCCATCGCTCGCACGATCCTGCGGGACCCGCCGGTTCTCATCCTCGACGAGGCGACCAGCGCCCTGGACACCCGCACGGAGTACGCCGTGCAGGAGGCCATTGACGCCCTGTCGGCCAACCGGACCACGCTCACCATCGCGCACCGGCTCTCCACAATCCGTGGCGCCGACCAGATCGTCGTCCTGGACTCCGGCCGCGCGGTCGAACGCGGCACGCATGAGGAGCTGTTGGAGCGGGAGGGGCGCTATGCGGCGCTCGTCCACCGGGACGCCCAACTGGAGTCGACAAGATGACGATATGTCGGGTTTATAGGCTTTAGCGGGTTACCGTGCCCGCATGCAGATGAACACTCCGCCACGGAGCACGATTCGACTGACGCGCCGGGGCCGGGTCGCCCTCATCGCGACCGGAGCCGTCGTGGCGGCCACCGCCGTGGCGGTGCCGCTGCTCACCCTGACCACGGACGACGAGGAGACGCGGCCCACGTCCCTCGTCATCCGGGAGGGCTGGCGCACCGGCCAGGTCTACGAGGCTGTCGACAAGGCCCTCGCGCTGCCCCTGGGATCCACCAAGAAGTCCCTGGCCAAGGCCAACCTCAAGTTGCCCAATGACGCGGAGGGCAACCCCGAGGGCTACCTCTACCCGGCGACGTACCCCCTCGACAAGACGGCGACCCCCGAGTCCCTGCTGGCGCTCATGGTCAACACCGCGAACAAGAAGTTCAGCGGCAGTCCCGTCACCGCGGGCGCCCAGCGCAACGCGATGAACATCTATCAGGCGATCACCATCGCGAGCATCATTCAGGCCGAGGCGGTCACCAAGGCCGACATGGGCAAGGTGGCCCGGGTCATCTTCAATCGCCTGGAGCGGGGCATGCCGCTGCAGATGGACTCGACCCTCAACTATGCGCTGAACCGCTTCACGCCGACCACGACCACGAACGACACGAAGCTCGAGAGCCCCTATAACTCGTACCAGCGCATGGGGCTGCCGCCCACACCGATCGCCAACCCCGGTGAAGCCGCGATGCGTGCCGCGATCAATCCCACGCCGGGCGGCTGGTTGTACTTCGTCACGGTCAAGCCGGGCGACACCCGGTTCACGGCCAGCTACGAGGAACAGCAGAGGAACGTCGCCGAATTCAACCGGCTCCGGAGGAGCGCCTCCCCCTCGGCCTCCCCCTCGAACTCGAACGCGATTTCGACCTCGGTCCCGGGCTCGCCATCCGCCTCGACCCCGCGCTGAAGCCCGGTGCCCGGTCGACCCAGCCCACGAGGTCTCCGAGCCGGCCGCGGGGCATCAGGCGCCGACGGTCACTCCCGCCAGCAGCCGCCTGATGTCCCGTACCGCCGCGCGCCCGGCCCGGTTGGCGCCGATGGTGCTGGCGGAAGGCCCGTACCCGACCAGATGGATCCGGGGATCGGCGAGCGCGCGCGTCCCCTCGACGCGGATGCCGCCGCCCGGCTCACGCAGCCGCAGCGGCGTCAGATGGTCGAGGGCGGCACGAAAACCGGTCGCCCACAGGATGACGTCCGCGTCGACGTGACGGCCGTCAGCCCATTCGACGCCGTCCGGGGTGATCCGGTCGAACATCGGCTGCCGGTCCAGCACGCCGTCGGCCAGAGCCTGCCGGATCGCGTCGTTCAGCGGCAGCCCCGTCACCGACACGACACTCTTGGGAGGCAGCCCCTGCCGGACCCGTTCCTCCACCAGCGCGACGGCCGCGCGCCCCACGTCCTCGGTGAAGGGTCCTTCACGGAAGACGGGCGGCCGCCGTGTCACCCAGGTCGTCGCGGCCGCGTACGGGGCGATCTCCATCAGATGCTGGGTGCCGGACGCGCCGCCGCCCACGACGACCACCCGCTGCCCGGCGAACTCCTCGGGCCCCGGGTACTGCGCCGTGTGCAACTGCCGCCCACGGAAGGTCTCCTGGCCCGGATAGCGCGGCCAGAACGGCCGGTCCCAGGTGCCTGTGGCATTGATCAGCGCCCGCGTCGACCACGTACCGTCGGAGGACTCGACCAGCAGCCGCCCGCCGGCACCTTCTCGCACGGCGCGCACGTCCACCGGCCGCCGTACCCGCAGGTCGAAGGTGCGCTCGTAGGTGTCGAAGTACTCCGCGATCACCTCGGAGGACGGCCGCGCCGGGTCCGCGCCCTCCAGTTCCATACCGGGCAGGGAGTGCATCCCGTGCACCTTGCCGTACGTCAGTGACGGCCATCGGAACTGCCAGGCGCCGCCCGGACGCGGTGCGTGATCCAGCACCACGAAGCCCCGCTCCGGTTCGAAACCGCCCCGCCGCAGGTGATAGGCGCTGGACAGTCCTGCCTGTCCAGCGCCTATGACGACGACATCGACCTCGCGGACTTCGCGCGCCTGCACCCCGGTGTTGTTCACGCTTCCACTAACTCGACCGGGGTGCGGGATCTTCCCGAACGGCGAAGCCTGTGAGCCACCCGACGCGCGACCTCTGTCGGGCAGGAACCGGTACAGACGGATGGTGGTCAGGAGTCCTTGTAGACGCGGGGCGTGGTGGTGGAGGGCGGCAGTCCGCCGTTGAATCGGCTGTCCACGAAGGCGGCGAAGTCGACCTTGCCCGGGATCAGCTTCAGTTCGGTGAAGGTGTCCGCGATCTGCTGCTCCGACGCGATGAGCGGCTTGTCGACGGCGACCGCGATCCGGCTGGCGTTGGTGCGCTTCACCGAGGCGAGCGCCACCTCGTACGGCAGTCCGGTGTCCTTCGCCCACGCCTTGGCCCAGGCGTCCGGATGCCGGTACACCCAGTCCTGGGCGCGCCGCAGCCGCCCCAGATAGTCCTTGATGGCTGCGGCCTTCTTGGTGTCCTTCAGCGCACTCGGTGCCGCCACCTGGAAACTGAGCCCGTTGACGACGCCGTCCCCGTCGGTCAGGATCCGGCCCTGCTTGGTGTCGAGGACCTGTGAGGTGTACGGGTCCCACACCGCCCACGCGTCCACCTTGCCGCCGGTGAACGCGGCGAGCGCGTCGGCGGGCTGCAGATACTTGACCTTCACATCGCTCAGCTTCAGACCGGCCTCCTTGAGCGAGGCGATCAGCTGGAAGTGCGCGGACGAACCCTGCGCCACGGCGATGGACCTGCCCTTGAGCTCCTCGGGTTTCCGCAGCGACGAGTCCTTCGGTACGAGGATGGCCTCGCCCTTGGACGTGCCGTGCCAGGCGGCCACCACCGAGACCTTCGAGCCCGCGCCGGCCGCGAAGACCGGCGGGGTGTTGCCGACGCCCCCGATGTCGACCGCCTTGGCGTTGACGGCCTCCAGGAGGGGTGGACCGGATGTGAACGTCGACCACTTGATCTTGTAGTTGAGGTTCTTGAGTTCTCCGGCGGCCCGCAGCACCGCCTCGGAACCACCCTTCTGGTCACCGACGTTGAGCGTGAGGGAACCCTTGCCATCGGTTCTGGCCCCCGCGGTGTCGGCGGCCGAGTTCCCGCCGCAGGCGGCCAGTAGCAGAGCCGGAGGGAGGAGCAGAGCGGCGGGGACGAGGTGTCGGCGCATGGCGATTCCGTTCGACTGGTTCAGGTGAAGTGACTGTGAGGTGACGGCGAAGGGCGACTGATGGGTGGGGAGGGGGAGCTCAGACGACGGTGTCGACGCCCAGGCGCTCCAGGAGGCCGGCACGCAGTTCGGCGAAGCGGGGGTCGGCGATGTCGCGCGGCCGGTCCAGGTCGACCTGGGTCTCGTGCGCGATGACACCGCCGTCCATGACGAGGACCCGGTCGGCGAGCAGCACGGCCTCCTCGACGTCATGCGTGACCAGCAGCACGGCACAGCCGCGGCGCCGCCACAGTTCGCCGACGAGCCGCTGTGCCTTGATGCGGGTGAGGGCGTCCAACGCGCCGAACGGCTCGTCGAGCAGCAGCAGATCGGGTTCGCGGACCAACGCGCGGGCCAGCGAGGCACGTTGGGCCTCGCCACCGGAGAGCGTCTTGGGCCAGGCGTTCGCGCGGTGGGTGAGTCCGACCTCGGTCAGCGCCTGCTCGGCGACGGCACGTTCGGGCTTGCCGGGCAGGCCCAGCAGGATGTTGCGCCACACCTTCTTCCACGGCATGAGCCGGGGCGCCTGGAACGCGACGGCCTTGCGCCGCGGGACGAGCACAGTGCCCTCGATGTCACGGTCGAGCCCGGCGAGGATGCGTAGCAGCGTGGACTTGCCGCAGCCGCTGCGGCCGAGCAGAGCCACGAACTCGCCGGGACTCACGTCGAGTCGGAGGTCGTCGATGACGGCGCGCCCGTCGAAGGAGCGGGTCAGTCCCTGCACGCGTACCGCGGGGGCCTGGGTGGTCGGGTGTTGCCGACCGGTCGCGGTCTTCGGCTCGGCGGTGGCGCCCTTCTCGAGGGTCACCGGCCCGTGAACGTCGGTCGCCATTGCAGCAGCAGCCTTTCGAGGGAGCGGACGATGAAGTCGGCGAGCAGGCCGAGAAAGGCGTAGACGATCAAGCAGACCACGATCACATCGGTCCGCAGGAAGTCACGGGCCTGCACCATGAGGAAACCGATCCCGGCGTCCGCGTTGATCTGCTCGGCGAAGACGAGCGCGAGCCAGGCGATACCGAGGGAGTAACGAAGCCCGGTCATCGCCCCGGGCAGCGCGCCCGGCAGCACGACATGCCGGACCAGCCCCCACCGGGAGAGGCCGAGGGACTCCCCGGCCTCGATGAGCTGGGAATCGACGCCGCGGATACCGGCGTACACGTTCAGATAGAGGGGGAAGGACACCCCCAGCGTGATGATCGCGATCTTCGGGGCCTCGCCGATGCCGAACCAGATGATGAACAGCGGTATCAGTCCCACGAAGGGCACCGTCCGCAGCATCTGGACGCTCGCGTCCACGAGGTCCTCGCCGACACGGAAGAGCCCGGAGACGAGAGCGAGTCCGGTGCCGACGAGGGTTCCGAGCAACAGCCCCACCGCGACGCGCTGCAAAGAGACGCCCATCGCGTTCGGCAGCGAACCGTCGGCGATCAGATTGCCGCCGACCCGTGCGATGGTGCCCGGAGAGGCGAGGATGTCGGGGGTCAACACCTCAGTGCTGCTGAGGAGTTGCCACAGCGCGAGCAGCAGGAGCGGGCCGGAGGTGCGGCGCAGCCAGCGGGGCACGCGGGTGCGGCGGGTGGAGAGGGGGACGATCGGAACGAGCTCGGCTGGCGCCGACCGGGCCGCACCACTTTTTGATATATCCGATATATCGGGCTCGGAAGGGCTGGGCGGGGCATGGCTGATGCTCATGAGTGCTCCACGGGGAGGAGAGCGGCCGGAGAGGAATACGCCGTGGCTCCGCCGCGTCAGCGGCTCAGGGCGAGCCGCGACGTGCGGGTGGAGCGGAGCGAGGGCGCGGTGGAACGGGGGAGTGAAAGGGCGTCAGCGGCCGCGGCGACACGCGGCGGAGGCCACCCGCAGCAGGTCGATGTGACCGCGCGTGGTGAGCATGGCTGAACGCAACATGCGGGTGAAAGTAGCCAGGTGCTCCATGCCCGGTCAATGGTGTCTCGCGGAATGGAACGCGGAATGGAACGCGTGTACAAGGGTGCGGGCTGTCGGTCGTGTGCGGAATCCCGCGGACGGGTGAGAATCGGGTCATGCCCGATGCCTTCACCACCCGAGTCCTGAACGTCGCCACCGGTTCGGCGGAGACGGTCGTCGACCTCACCCGCGACTGTGAGGCCTTCCTCCGAGAGGTGGCGGCGGGCCGCGACGGCCTCCTGAATATCTTCGTGCCCCACGCCACCGCCGGTGTCGCGATCATCGAGACCGGCGCCGGAAGCGACGACGACCTCCTCGCCGCGCTGCACTCCCTGCTCCCCGCGGACGACCGCTGGCAGCACCGCCACGGCAGCCCCGGGCACGGCCGTGACCACGTACTCCCCGCCGTCGTCCCGCCCCACGCGACGCTTCCGGTGCTGGGCGGGAGGCTGGAAATGGGGACGTGGCAGTCGGTGTGCCTGGTGGACACGAACAGGGACAATCCCAACCGTCAGGTGCGGCTGAGCTTTCTTGGCGCTGCCTGACGCCGGGCCGGCGCTTTCGCTGCTCAGGTGGGCCCGCACTGCACTGCAGAACCTGTCCCGTGGTCCGCTCCACGGCGGCGGGACGCGGTCCGTGCGGGTGCCTGAGGGGGTACGAATCCGGTGCGTCGGCCGTCCCGGTCCAGTAGGTGCCCCATGTGTTTGACCGTGCGCAGGACCACCGAACGGTCGGCGACCGTGAGGCGAGGCAGCCTGCGTGACAGATGGGCCTCGAAGGCATGCACGTCACGCAGGTCGCGAAGCCAGACATCGATCACCAGGTTGTGCGGGCCGGCCGTGATCGCACACGACCGGACCTCCCGCACCCCGGCCAGCACCCTGCTGGTCTCCTCCACGTGCCGGCCCGGTACCGAGGCGAAGTACACGGCGGACAGCGGCCGTCCCGACAGCGGCCCGGCCAGATCGCAACGCAGGCTCAGCTGTGAAGCGAGCAGCGACTGCGGTCCCCGCGGACGACCGCTGGCAGCACCGCCACGGCAGCCCCGGGCACGGCGCTTGCGGCGCATCGTGGTGAGGCTCGTGTCGGTCGCCGCCGACAGGTCGCGCACCGACATCCGCCCGTCCACGCTCAGCAGTTCGAGCACGCGGGCGTCCAGGTCGTCCAGGCGTGCCTCGGCCGCGGGTACGGACCGGCCGGGTGGGGGAACCGCCGCCTCGATGCGCGCGCTCCGGGCCTCGTCCAGACTGCGCAGCCGCCATCGGCTGCCCTCGGTAGGGACGCCGGTCGGCACATGCGTACGCGTCGCCCGCACCCCTGGCGTCCGCTGGAACAGCAGCGTGGTGATGCGGGCCGGTTCGTCCAGGCTCCGAGCCTGTACGGCGGCCATCCAGATCGCGGCCGCCCGTCGTGAGCTTGATGTTCGCCACCGCTGGGTCCGTCGCGAGGGCCTGCGCCATGATGACTCGGGCGACAACGACAACTGACTCCCGGCGGCCGCGCCCGTGGGGGACGGGGGTACGGTGGTGCCACCGAGCGCACCTCGCATGCCGTCATCCGTTTCGGCGTCGTTCTCGGGGAACGGCAAGGCCCGGGCCCACGTGGTCCGGCCGGAAATGAGCCGCCCCATGCCTCCTGGCCAGCGCAATTGCGCCGTCTTCCGTATTCCGTCCCGCGCCCCGCGTTAGCGGACCTCTTGGTTCTCACGCTGTTTCCGAGGCCTCCGGCACCTCGCTTCACACACCCGCGATGAACAAGAGTGAAATGACAAGGAAGCGCATGAGCCTGATGAGCCTGGGAGTGCTTGCCTCCTCCCGCAAGGAGAACGAGTTCCGGTTGCCGTTGCACCCCGGCCACCTCGACCGGATCGCCCCGGACGTACGCGAAAAGATCTTCCTCGAAGAAGGCTACGGCCGGCGGTTCGGCGTCGGCGACGACGCTCTGCGACCGCTCGTGGGAGGCCTGCGCTCCCGAGAGCGGCTCCTCGCCGAGTGCGATGTGCTGCTGCTGCCCAAACCGATGCACGACGACATCGCCGAGCTGCGCGAGGGTCAGGTGCTGTGGGGATGGCCGCACTGTGTGCAGGACGAGAAGATGACCCAGATCGGCATCGACCAGAAACTGACCCTCGTCGCCTGGGAGGCGATGAACCACTGGACGTCCACCGGGGCCTTCAGCGTCCATGTGTTCCACAAGAACAACGAACTCGCGGGCTATTGCTCGGTGCTGCACGCCCTGCAGCTCGGTGGGCTGACCGGTAGTTATGGCCGCCGCATGCGTGCGGTGGTCATCAGCTTCGGCGCCACGGCGCGCGGAGCGGTCACCGGCCTCGGCGCCATGGGAGTCTCCGACGTCACAGTGCTCACCCAGCGCGCCGCGGCGGCCGTGGCCTCGCCGATGCCGTCGGTCGTGATGGGCCACTTCGAGGAGCAGGAGGACGATCCGTCGCGGCTTCGCGCCCTCACCGCGGCCGGTCCAGTGCCGCTCGCGGAGTACCTGGCCGGGTTCGACATCATCGTCAACTGCATCCGGCAGGACACCGACGCGCCGCTGATGTTCGTCACCGACGAGGAGCTAGCCCTGTTCCGGCCGGGCACCTTCTTCATCGACGTCGCCTGTGACGCGGGCATGGGCTTCGAATGGGCCCGTCCGACCACCTTCGGCGAGCCCATGCCCTCGGTGGGGCCGGACTGCCACTACTACGCGGTGGATCACAGCCCGTCCCACCTGTGGAACTCGGCCACATGGGAGATCAGCGAAGCGCTCCTTCCCTATCTCCGCAAGGTCATGAGCGGCCCCGCTGCCTGGGATGCCGACGCCACGGTCAGAAACGCCATCGAGATTCGCGACGGTGTGGTCCAGAACCCGAAGATCCTCTCCTTCCAGCGCCGGTCGGCCGTGTACCCCCACGCCATCGAGGTCCCGGCGCTGCGCCCCGCCGCACAGGTGGCCTGACGACGCCTGGGAGAGTCCGCGCAGCAGGTCTGCGTGGGCTCTCCCGGCCGGTCTGGCGGTCTGGCGGTCTGGCGGTCTGGCGGTCTGGCGGTCTGGCGGTCTGGCGGTCTGGCGGTCTGGCGGTCTGGCGGTCTGGCGGTCTGGCGGTCTGGC
>NZ_JBEYFS010000034.1:8744-33649 GCF_040634475.1 Streptomyces sp. NPDC007095 | reverse complement strand
TGCGGTCGATAATGCTACGTTTCGTGCCCGGGTGCGCGTGCCGTGCTAAAGTTGACGTCAGTTGTGGTTCCCGTAAGCTCCAAGTGCCTTTGATGACTTTATGTCGTCGGGCATTTTTGCATTTCGCAGAGCGTGGACCCCTGGGTACCGCCCGGAAGTCGGATTCGGTTCGTTCTTGCAATTCATTCGGTTTATCGCTGCCGAGAATTCCTCGATACGTGCCATATCGAGGAAGGTTCTCCATGAACCGCTCAGCTCGTACGAGCGACCGTTTTGCCAAGACCCGTCGGCAGGGCGGCCAGGGGCGCCCCGGCGCCCGTTCGGGCGGCGACGGGCGCCGACCCTCCGCACCGCAGGGCGAGTTCGCGCTGCCGGAGACCATCACCCCGGCCCTCCCCCCGGTTGCGGCGTTCGGTGAGCTGGACCTCCCCGTCGCGTTGCTGGAGAAGCTCACCAGCCTCGGCGTGAACGAGCCGTTCCCGATCCAGGCCGCCACACTGCCGAACTCCCTCGCGGGACGCGACGTCCTGGGCCGCGGGCGCACCGGATCGGGCAAGACGCTCGCCTTCGGCCTCGCACTCCTCGTGCGCACGGCAGGACAGCGGGCCGAGGCCCGGAAGCCGCGCGCCCTGATCCTCGTCCCCACCCGGGAGCTGGCCCAGCAGGTCTCCGATGCGCTCACCCCGTACGCCCAGTTGCTGAAGGTGCGGCTGGCCACCGTGGTCGGTGGTATGTCGATCGGTCGGCAGTCCGCCGCGCTGCGGGCCGGGGCCGAGGTCGTCGTCGCGACCCCGGGCCGCCTCACCGATCTCGTCGAGCGCAATGACTGCCGTCTCGACCAGGTGAACATCACCGTCCTGGACGAGGCCGACCAGATGGCCGACATGGGTTTCATGCCCCAGGTCACCGAACTGCTGGACCAGGTGCGCCCCGACGGCCAGCGTCTTTTGTTCTCCGCCACGCTGGACCGCAACATCGACCTCCTCGTCCGTCGATATCTCCATGACCCGGTGGTCCACTCGGTCGATCCCTCGGCGGGCGCGGTGACCACCATGGAGCATCACGTACTGCAGGTGCACGGTGCCGACAAGTACGCCACCGCCACCGAGATCGCCGCCCGCGACGGGCGCGTGCTCATGTTCCTGGACACCAAGCACGCCGTCGACCAGTTCACCAGGCACCTGCTGAGCAGTGGCGTGAAGGCCGCGGCGCTGCACAGCGGCAAGTCGCAGCCCCAGCGCACGCGTACGCTCGCACAGTTCAAGACCGGTCACCTCACTGTCCTGGTGGCGACCAACGTCGCGGCCCGCGGCATCCATGTCGACGATCTCGACCTCGTCGTCAACGTCGACCCACCCAGTGACCACAAGGACTACCTGCACCGAGGCGGCCGTACCGCCCGCGCCGGTGAGTCAGGCAGTGTGGTCACACTCGTTCTGCCCGGCCAGCGCCGCGACATGATCCGGCTCATGTCCGACGCGGGCATCCGGCCTCACGTCACCCAGGTCCGTTCGGGCGAGGCGGAGTTGAGCCGGATCACCGGCGCGCAGGCTCCCTCCGGTGTTCCCATCGGCGGCGGCCGGCCGGTCGCGGAGCGACCCGAGCGCGGCGGTGCCCCCTTCCGGGGCCTGGGCACCCGCCCAGGACGCGCCGGTGGCGAGTCCCGCCGGGCCGCCGAGGCACGCCAGACGGCCGAGGCCCGCAAGGCCGCTCGGGTTCGTCGTGGCGCGTAGTCCGAGCGCCTGAAGTTCCGCGACGGGAAACTTCCAGGTGAACGCCGACGGCTCCCTGGACACCGGCCGGCCTGGTGTGCCCGTCGGCACCCGCACTGCCCGCTTCTCCTGACCCGCCCATCAGGAGGTCGCGCTGGGCGGAGCCGTGGGAACGGAGCCGGTCCGTGACGACCCGCCGCGCACGCCAACTCACGGACGACCATGAACCTCCCTTGCCGAGATTCACCCGGAAGAGGGACGCACGAGTGACGCGGTGACCTGCCTGGAACGCCTCGAACGCATCTCCGACGGGATGGGCGGCGGAAGGACACGGCTCTGAGGTACCTGCTCGCGTCGGCTTCGGGTACACCGGCCGGTCACCGCACCTGGAGCCATGACTCATGAGGTCGGCTGCCACGGGCGACGAGAGCGGCCAACCCTCCGCCGTCGAAGGCCACATGGCGGTTCGGCGGCATTAGCACATGAGTCGGCCCGGGAGGCATATGTGTCGCACATACCGGCGCGACAGGAGCATCCGGTTCCACTCGTGCGTACTATCTCTACACTGCCGCAGGCCGTGGCAGTTGTGTCCTGCGAGCGATTGGCCCATGTCATGTCTGAAGTCAGCTCCAACTCCCACTCCACAGAACTCACGTCGCAGTACATCGCCCAGGTGACGGGTGACCTTGAGCGCAATGCCAAGGAGCAGGACCGTGTCGGCGCGGAGATCGAAGCCCTGCAGGAGCAGTTGCGTGCCCTGCAGCACGATCACATCGTCCTGGTGAACATGCAGGACGCGCTCGGCGGTCCCGACTCGACCCCCGGGGCGGAGGCCGCAGTTGCGCCCTCCGTGCCTCACCAGGCCTCTGCCGAACCCAAGCAGAGCAAGGGGAAGAAGGCGGCCGCCACGGTCGCGAAGAAGACGGCGCCCAAGAAGCCCGCCGCCAAGGCCTCGTCCGCCAAGGCCTCGTCGGCCAAGGCCTCGTCGGCCAAGGCCTCGTCGGCCAAGGCCTCGTCCGAGAAGGCCTCGTCCGTGAAGGCGTCCACGGCAGCGGCCAAGCCGACCCTCGTCGAGCTGATCCGAGGACACCTGGAGAAGCAGAACGAGCCGCGTTCCGCCGCCGAGATCACCACCGCGCTCACGCAGGCCCACCCCGACCGCAGCGTGAAGACCACGGTCGTGCGCACCACCCTCGAAGGACTGGTCGCCAAGAGCCACGCCCACCGCACCAAGCAGGGCTCGTCGGTCTTCTACACCACGGCAGTCACCTCGGAGCCCGCGCCGGCCGAGCTGCAGCAGGAGGCGGTGTCCGACTGAGTATCCGCAGGAGCGCCTGGCACCGGCATCGGGCCGCGGTCCGGTCCGGTCCACGAGCAGGGTGGTGCCGTCAGGAGAGTTCGTGCTGTACGACCCAGTAGTCGCCCTCCTCGGCCGAGGCGGCGCACAGGTGATGGCGGTCCATCGAAACGGCGGGGAACTCGGGGGAGCCCGTCACCCCGGCGACGCGTGAAGGCAGGTGTTCGCCGACCGGGTCCGTGACTGCTACCCAGCCGATCTCACTTCCGCCCGACAGGGGCGGAAGGATGAGGAACTCGCCCTTGTCGCCGTACAGCGCACTCGCCGAAGCGCATCGGTGCCACTTCTCGTCCAGCTCATCGGCGGCACGGGGCGAGGAGGCAGGGATGACGGCGACCGGCTCGACCTCGAAGGCGGTGACGGAGTAGATGGCCGGTGTGGTCGCGCCGGTAGCGGGTGACCGCGCCGAGGGCGTCCGTCTCGGCGGTCACCTGACAGCGCCGGTTGATCGGGTGGCGGGTGGTGCGGCCCCGTGAGTCGGTGACGGTCGTCGAGTGCTCGCCGGTGTCCGGGGCAACCGGTCCGTAGGCGAAGGCGGAGTGCAGATGGCCGGCGGCGCCCGACTGATGGGCGCAGCGGTCCTGATCGTCGAGGACGTAGCTGAAGCGGCGCTCGTTGGTGTCGGTCCAGGAAGTGATGCGGCCCTGTTCGTCGTAGCCGAAGCGGGTGGGACGGCCGGAGGAGTTGACGACCTCGGTCAGGTTGCCGTCGGTGTAGCCGTAGCGGACCAGTTCCTGGTCACCGCCGTCCGTCGCAGCGCCGGCCGTTGGCGACGACCTTGAAAAACGAAGCGGATGCCGTTCAGGTCGGCGGTCAGGAAGCCGCGCTCGTCGTCCGGTCCGGGCCCGTCGCCCAGCGGGACCAGCACGGGGTGCGGCGGAACTTCCCCAGCAGCGCGGCGAACTCCCGTCGGCGAGCGGCCGTCTCATCCGGTGCGGACCCTGCTACCCGTTCCTGTTCGGCCAGTTGCTGTGACGGCTCCGGACGTTCCCGCGAAGACGCCGCGTGCTCCGGCGGGGCCGGGCGGCCCGCCATTTCCGCGTAGTCCGAAAGCCGTGACCTCGGAATTCGCGGCTCTCCTGCCCCGTCCCCCTGCTCAGACATGCGTCCCATCATCACGACCGCACACAACACGTCGCACGGCGCCCGCGTCACACCCCTGTCACAGCGGACCACGGATCGCAGAGACAGGGAGCAGGCACTGGCAGGGGGCTCCGTGATGCGGACTATGTCGCTCTATACGATGAGGCGTCCTGTGGGGGGTTTGGGGGAGAGACCATTGGGTTGGGCGGTCGACGAGCGTCGCGGTGATGGCGGGGACGGTCATGCGTGCGGCGACGGGTTCGGCGAGGACCGGTTACCGCACGCCGCGAGTGACGAGGCGGGCGTGCGGCCGCGCGGCCCACTGCGCCGGTTCGCGTTGTTCGTCGGGCGCACGCTGTACGGGGAGTGGCACGGCATCGTCGTGGATCCGGTACGGCAACTCGTGCGCCGTGGGCTGTCCGGACTCCTGTTGGCGTTCGTGGCCGTCTTCGGGGTCATCTTCTTCCACGCGCTCGCCCAACATCCCACCGGTGCGGTGATCGTGCGGCTGGCCGGCGGCGTGAAGGCCTGCCTGCCGCTGCCCCTGGCCCTGCTGCGTACTCCGGTGTCGCTGTACGTGCCCGCCCTCGACCTTCCCGTGTGGGCGGGCATCACCCAGCTGTTCTTCGCCTTCGCTCTCGCGGAACTCGCCCTCGGCAGGGCCCGGACACTGGTCATCTCGTACGCCACCACCTTGGCCGGCACCCTCACGGTCCGCGTGATGATCGCGCTCGGCCCGGGCTGGTGGGGGCTCGGCCTGCCGCGCGAGATCGGGCAGGTGCTCGACACCGGGCCTTCTGCCGCGGTGGTGGGACTGTTCACCTACCTCTCGGTCATCCGGCGCGCCCCCATCGTGTTCGCGCTCACCGGCGGCTCGATGGTGTGGGAGTCGATCGTCAAACCCAATCTGGCAGGCCGTGAGCACCTGATCGCCGTGGGCGCCGCGATAGTCCTGGCGGTGCTGCACGGGCGCTGCCGAAGACTGTGGGCTTCCCTCGGCGCCCTGCTTTTCTCGGCATGGTCACGAAGTGGCCTGGAGCGGCTGTTCCCGCCACGTGGTGCGAGGCGTACGCGGGGCGCAAGGGCTCAACCGCGCTGAGGGTCCCGAGACCGGAGACGGCCGTCCCCGTGATCGGTGGAGCGACGTGTTCAGAGAGCGCGGTCGAGGAGGTCGAGCAGCGCTGCCCAGTGCCGTTCGGTGGCCTTGGCGTCGCACGCGGCGGTGTCGGCCATGGTGTAGCCGTGGTGCGCGCCGGTGTAGACCTCGCTGTGGTGGCGGACACCCGCCTCGGTGAACGCCTTGTCGAGGCGCTCGATCTGCTCGGGCGGCAGCGAGGCGTCCTGGTCGGCGTGGCCGAAGTACAGCTCCGCGGTGACCCGGCCGGCGAGCAGGTGCGGGCTGTCGGGGGCATCGGTCGCCAGCCGGCCGCCGTGGAAGCCGGCCGCGGCCGCGACCCGCTCGGGGTAGGTGCCGGCGGTGCGCAGGGCCAGGCCGGCGCCCATGCAGTAGCCGGTGATGCCGAGCGGTCCGTCGGCGGCCTGCGGGCAGGCGGCCAGCCAGGACAGATAGGCGTCGGCGTCACGCATGGCCAGGTCGGGGGTCAACTCCCCGACGATCGGAAGGAGTTGCTCGAACAGCGCCGGACGGTGGTCCGCGTCGATGACGTCGGGCAACTCCAGTACCGGTGCCGGCCCGTGGCGGTAGAGGAGGTTGGGAACCAGCACGGTGTAGCCGGCCCCGGCGAGCCGGTCGGCCATCTCCTTCAGCCGGGGGCGCAGTCCGAAGGCGTCCATGTAGAACAGCACCGCGGGGTGGGCGGTGTTGTCGTCGGGGTGGGCCAGATAGGCGTCGGCGGAGCCGTCCTGGGTGGGGATGTTCACGGAGGTTCCCCGTACTTCACGTACCTCGGTCATGCGCGTCCCTCGTCTTCTCGCGGGTGTCTCCAGGGCGTCTTCCGGGCGTTTCGGGGTGCCGCGCGAATCTCCGACGGCCACCTGATCGCGGCGGTCCCGTCGTGCAGTCTGGCACTCGTGGTGCGGTCGGTTCGGCAGGGCCTCGCTGTCGCCCCTGTGGCCGGAGCCGCCATCACGCGCAGACAGATTCCTGGCGCGCCGCCGGACGCGTAGGAGGCTGGTACCGACAGTCCCAGGAAGACGGGGCTACTGGCTGTGAGCATGGTCCGGTCGCAGGGTGGAGTCATGACGACAACACTCATCACCGGAGCGAACAAGGGCCTCGGCTACGAGACCGCCCGCCGGCTCGTCGCCGCGGGCCACACGGTCTACGTCGGCAGCCGGGACGCCGAACGCGGACGCCGGGCCGCCGAGCAGCTGGGCGCCCGGGCCGTCCAGCTCGATGTCACCGACGACGCGTCGGTGCAGGCCGCCGTGAAGGCCATCGAGGCCGAGGGCGGGCTCGACGTACTGATCAACAACGCGGGCATCGAGTCGAGAGGCGAGGGCAACTCCGTGATCGGCGCCGCGGATGTGACCGCCGACGTGATGCGGGAGACGTTCGAGACGAACGTCTTCGGCATGGTGCGCGTCACCCACGCCTTCCTCCCGCTGCTTCAGGCCTCGGCCGCCCCGGTGGTGGTCAACGTCAGCAGCGGGCTGGCCTCGCTGGCCCGGGTGAGCGATGCGGGCACCCCGGCGTACGCCTACCCGGGCGTCGCCTACCCGGCTTCCAAGACCACCGTCAACATGATCACCGTGCAGTACGCGAAGGCGTTCCCGAACATGCGGATCAACGCGGTGGAGCCCGGCTTCACCAAGACCGACCTGAACGGGAACACCGGCATCCAGACCGTCGAGCAGGGCGCCGAGATCATCGTGCGGACGGCGCAGATCGGCCCCGACGGTCCCACCGGGGGCTTCTTCGACGCCGAAGGCACCCTTCCCTGGTAGTCCGGGCCGGTACGTCACCTCGTACGCATGCCAGACCCTGCGACCGCCCCTCCGCCACTCAGCCCCACCGAACCAACAGGAGCATCGACATGACCGTGCAGTCACTTCCCGGCGGAACGTTCACCATGGCCAAGGACCTGACGGTCACCCGCATGGGATACGGCGCCATGCAGCTCGCCGGTCCGCACGTGTTCGGGCCGCCGGCCGACCGGGACGCCGCCGTGGCCGTCCTGCGTGAGGCGGTCGAGCGGGGGATCACCCACATCGACACCTCCGACTTCTACGGCCCGTATGTCACCAACCAGATCATCAAGGAAGCGCTGCACCCCTACCCGGCCGGGCTGCACATCGTGACCAAGGTCGGAGCGCTGCGGGACGCCGAGGGAGGCTGGCCGAAGGCGCTGTCGCGCGACGAGCTGCGCCAGGCCGTGCACAGCAACCTCGACAACCTCGGCCTGGACGCACTCGACGTCGTCAACCTGCGGGTCGGAGGGCTCGACGCCCCCGAGCCGGGTTCGCTCGCCGAGCCGTTCACCGTGCTCGCGGAGCTCCAGCAGGAGGGGCTGATCAGGCATCTCGGTGTCAGTACCGTCTCCGCCGAGCAGATCAAGGAAGCCCAGTCCATCGCGCCCGTCGTGTGTGTGCAGAACTTCTACAACCTCGCGAACCGCTCCGACGACGCGCTGATCGACTCCCTGGCCGAGCAGGGCATCGCCTACGTGCCCTACTTCCCCATCGGCGGTTTCTCCCCGCTGCAGTCGGACACCCTGCACGCGGTCGCCGGCCGGCTGGGGACCACTCCGGTCGCCGTCGCCCTGGCCTGGCTGTTGCAGCGTTCCCCGAACATCATGCTGATCCCCGGCACCTCCTCGGTGGCACATCTGCGCGACAACATCGCCGCTGCCGCCCTGGTCCTTCCCGAGAAGGAGCTGGCCGAGCTGAACGGGATCGCGGTGTGAGGAACGTGGGGTCGTTACGCCGTGAGGCACGGGTGTAGCGGCCCCGCGGCGGTGTCCGGCGCGCCGTGTGCCCGCCGCGTTCGACACGAACTTGTTTTTCACGAACATGTTCGTTAGCCTTGTGCGGCATGACTCCAGAGAAGTCCGCTCCGGTCAGCCGACGGGAACGCCCGGCGAAGCCCGCCCTGACCAGGCAGGGAATCATCGACGCCGCGCTGGCGATCCTTCGTGACGAGGGACTGGGCAAGGTGACGATGCGCCGCATCGCGGCGGCCCTCGACACCGGGCCCGCGTCGCTCTACGTCTACGTCCGCAACACAGGGGACCTGCACGCGCAGATCCTCGACTCCCTGTTGGGGCCGGTGAAGGTGCCCGCGCCGGAGGCCGGTACCTGGCGGGACCGGTTGAAGGCGCTGCTGGCCGGCTATGGAGAGGTGCTCTTCCGGCATCCGGAGATCGCCCGGATGGCGATGTCCACACAGCCGAGTGGCCCGAACTACCTGGCGCTGGCGGATGCGATCCTCGGTCTCCTCGAAGAGGGCGGGGTGTCGGGCCGGGAAGCGGCCTGGGCCATGGACCTGCTGCTGCTGTATCCCACCGCCGTGGCCGTCGAACACAGCTCCCCGAAGTCCGCCACGCAGGAGGCCGAGTTCTCCGCCCTGGCCGCGAAGATCGCCACGGCGGACCCGGCGCGCTACCCCCACATCGCCCGGCTCGGCGACACGCTCGTGTCGGGAGACGGACCGAGCCGCACCGACTGGGCTCTGGACGTCATCCTGGACGGAGTCCTCGCCGCGGCCTCTCGTGCCTGGGCCGAACAGCCCGGCTGGTGAGAGTGGGGTGTGTGTTTCCCCTGCGTTGCAAGTCGCGCCCGAATGTATGTTTAGGGTTGATCCGTAAGCGCGGGAAAGCCGCGAGGGCCGTGACCAGGCCCTCGGAACATGTCTCCGGCCGTACGGACAACGCGAGTTGAGTGCCTCGTACCTGAGCGTGGTTGTCGTGGCGGCAGGCACGTGAGTGCCGGAGCCCGCGGGGAACCGCCCGCGGTCTGTGCCGCGGGTGCGGGAACGACAAGGGGTGTTGATGGAAGGCGCGGATCTTCCAGTGGGGGACCGGTGCGCGCCGGTCCGTGACGTCGCCGATCAGCTGGCGCGGTAGGCGCCTGTGCGGTGGGACGAGGGCCGGAAGGACGCCGGGGGATCGACACGGGCGCAGGACCCGGAGCAAAGTCACCGCGGAACGGGCGGCCGCGCCTCGGGACGGGCCGTCCCCTGGGTCATGCGGCAGGAACGCAAGGGCATACGTCCCCATATCGTCGTCCTGGCGGCGTGGACGTTGCTCTGGTTCCTGTTGGTGCAGAGACACGGGGGGATCTCCTGGCACTACCTGCGAACCGGAGGCCAGCTGCTCTTCGGCGCCGTTCCCGGTGGCGGCCTGGCCATCTACGCCAACCATCCGGAGTTGCAGATCGGCCCCGTGAGCTTTCTGGCGGCCGCGCTGTTCGCCCCGCTGCCACCCCACGTGGCGGAGGTGCTGGCTGAGGCGGTGATGTCCGCGCTCGGCCTCTACATGCTGGTTCTGGTCGGCCGCAGCGCCGCCGACCACAACCGCGGCACGGGACTCAACCACCGCCGACTCCAGCAGCGGGTGCTCGTGGCGGGGGTGGCCTTCATCCCGATGTGGGTCGAAGTAGCGGTCCGTTTCGCCCACTTGGACGACGTACTCGCGCTGTTCTTCACCACTCTGGCCGTGCGTGCCCTGGTGCGGGGCCAAGGGCGCACGGTGGGCATCATGCTCGCGCTGGCGGTGGACTCGAAACCCTGGGCGCTGGCGTTCGCGGCTCTGCTGCTCGCCCTGCCGGCCGCGCAACGACGCAACTCCGCGTTCTGGACGGTCGGCCTGGTGGCCGTCGCGTGGCTGCCGTTCTACGTCACCCATCTCAACTCGGCAGCCGCCGCCCGATTCACCATCGCCAACCAGCCTGCCTCGGCGCTGCGTTGGCTGGGTGTGCTGGCCCCTGCCACGCCCTGGTGGGACCGTCCGGCCCAAGTACTCCTGGGACTTGGGCTCGGCGCCCTGGCGGTGCTCAGAGGCCGCTGGCCCGCGGTCGTGCTGCTCGGCGCCGACGCCCGCATCGCACTCGACCCGAGCGTCTACACGTACTACAGCGCCTCGATTCTGCTCGGCACCCTGCTGTGGGACGCGGTCGGGCAGCGCCGCCTGGTGCCGTGGTGGAGCTGGATCGCCCTGCTCTCCCTGTACGGCAGCACCCTGCTGGTGCCCTCCGACCGTGTCTGCGGCCTGATCCGGCTGGCGTTCGCCGCCGGTTCGGCGGCCTACGTCCTGCTGGGGCCCGTGCCGCGCCGCCGGCGACCCGTGACGAAGGCTCCTTCTCCGGCGTCCCCCCAGGCGTGAACGCCGCCGCGGTGACCATCCGCAGGGATGAATGGGTTGATGAATGTCACACGGTTAAAAACCTCCGAATTAAGACATATCGCTGTTTACCGTGCACCTGGGCCTCTTCCGTCCCTGTAGCGTCGCCGTCATTCGGGAATCGGGATGTGCCCGTGAACGGGCTCCCGATGTGACCGCAGACACAGAGCAGGGAATCTTCATGCCGGACATGCACGCACTGCGCCGCGCGCGGCGCGGACTGGCCGCGACCGCGGCCGCCGGGACGGTGCTCACGGCGCTCTTCGCCGCCGCCCCGGCCCGGGCGAGCACCGCCGACGCCACCGCCACCGTCGGCGGCTCCCAGGTGAAGTGCACCTCCCAGCGGCCGGGGCTCGCGGCCCGGCTGTCGAAGGACATCGCTGGTGCCCTGCACGGGCGGGACCGTGCCACGGCGCTCGCGCTCTATGACCGCACCACGGGAACCTCGTGCAGCTTCCGGGCCGACACCGCCTTCGACTCGGCGAGCGTGGTCAAGGTCACGATATTGGGAGCGCTGCTGCGCCAGACCATGGAGCAGCACCGGGCCCTGACCGCTCACGAGGTGGAACTGGCCACCGCCATGATCACCAAGTCGGACAACGACGCGACGAACGCCCTGTGGCACCAGATCGGCCACGCCGGCATCCAGCACTTCCTGAGCTTGGCCGGGATGGGGGACACCGTCCCCGGGCCCAAGGGGTACTGGGGGCACACCCAGGTCACGGCCGGTGACCAGCTGAAGCTGCTCCGACTGCTCACCTCGGACAACTCCGTCCTCGACCGGGACGCGCGTACGTACGCCCTCCGGCTCATGAACCGGGTCGTCCCCGAGCAGCGTTGGGGGACGCCGGCCGGGGCCCCCGCGACCGCGACCGTTCAGGTCAAGAACGGCTGGCTGCCGCGCGACACCCACGGCTGGCGGGTGCACAGCGTCGGTGCGTTCACCGGCGGCGGCCACGACTACGGACTGGTCGTGCTCTCCCAGGACAACCGCACGATGGCCGACGGCGTCACGACGATCGAGGGCGCCGCCCGTGCCGTCAACCGGGACCTGAACACCTCGACTGCCGCGTAGGTATTCCCCTTTCGCGCCGATCAGTCGGAGGTTAGGGTGCGGGCAGCGAGTCTGATCCCCGAGGAGAAAAGACATGCCCGGTCGTCCGAGCGCGCGTTGACGTCGTAGGCCCTGAGCGGCCCGTCATCGCGTGCTGCCCTTGATGCGCGGCACAGCGAGCCTTCCCCCACCTGAACCGTCGGCGTCCTCGACGTGCGCCGGGTGGCGGACTCTGTCTTGCGCGACCCAAGGGGTTTCCTGTGCCGGACGCTTCCTCCTGTCCGTCCTCCTCGTCCTCCTCGCCATCCTCCGCGTCCGGCTCGGGGAGTGCTGTTCCGCAGGCCCTCCGGCGCGACGCCGACTTCCGTCGGCTGTGGGTGGGGCAGACGGCCTCCCAACTCGGCGAACACGCGAGTCTGGTGGTCCTTCCGCTGATCGCGGTTCTGACGCTCGACGCCGATGCCGGCCGGTTGGGCGTCCTCCGCGCGGTGGGGCAGGCGCCGATCCTGCTGTTCGCGCTCCTCGCCGGCGCGTGGGTGGACCGATGGCGGACCCGCACGGTGATGGTGCTGGCGGACCTCGGACGGGCCCTGGCGCTGGGCGGCGCCGCCCTGGCCGGACTCCTCGGCGGGCTCGGCCTGCCGGCGCTGCTCGTGGTCGCTTTCACGGTCGGGGCCCTGTCGGTGTTCTTCGACGTGGCGTACCAGGCCTCTCTCGTACGACTGGTGAAGCGCGACCGGTTGACGTGGGCCACCAGCGCGATCGAGGGCAGCCGCTCGGCGGCGCAGATCGTCGGCCCCGCCCTGGGCGGCGCGCTGGTGTCACTTCTGTCGGCGCCGATCACCGCCGCGTCCTGCGCCGTGTCCTTCGTGCTGTCGTTCTTGTCGATCCGGCGGATCCGGCGCCGCGAATCGGTCCCCGAGCGCTCGGGGCGGGCCCCTCGGGTCTGGCGCCGGATCCACGAGGGCCTGCGCTTCGTCGCCGGGGACACCTACCTGCGGACCGTGGGCCTGGCCTCGGCCGCCTTCCAGTTCTCCTTCGCGGCGATGATGACCGGCTATCTGCTGTTCCTGCCACGGGACTTGCATCTGTCGGGTGGCGTCGTGGGGCTGACACTCGCCGCCACGGGACCGGGCGCGCTCCTGGGTTCCGTGCTGGCCGCCCGGCTCCCGGGCCGGTTCGGTCACGGCGTGGTGCTCGTGTCGGCGGCGGCGCTCGGCGACGGCGTGATGCTGTGCGTGCCCGCGCTGCGCGGCCCCTCCGCGGTGACGATCCCCTCGCTCGTCGCGGTCAACTTCGTGTTCGGGACCTTCGGCCAACTGGTGAATGTCACGGTCATGGCTGTGCGGCAGGCCGTCACCCCGGACGGGATGCAAGGCCGGGTGGCCGCGACGATCACGTTCGTCGGCATGGGGGTCACCCCGCTCGGCTCGCTGCTCGGCGGCTTTCTCGCGGGGGAGTGGGGGCTGCGCACCAGCCTCCTGGTGACGGCCGCCGGCATGACGCTGTCCCCGGCGCTGATGGCCCTGTCCCCACTCGCCCGCCTGGGGCGCGAGCTGCCCTCACGGGACGTGCCGCGCGGCCATCGCCCCCCTCCGCCCGGCTGAGCGGTCGCGGGGGCGGCGCTCAGTCGTCGGGGCCGCTCACCTCGCGGCATGACCACGGTGTGAACCGCCCTTACCGACAGCACCTGAAAAACGCCACCACGGAGAGGCCCGCCATGCAGCACGACCAGCTCCAGGTCAGCGCTCCGGACACCCGGCCCGAGGTGATCACCCGCTACCTCACGGCGCACCGCGCCCACGACACCGCCGTGGCCATCGCCACGTTCACCCAGGACGCCACGGCGATCGACGACGGCAACACCTGCCAGGGCACCGCCGCCATCGAGCGCTGGCTGAACCGGTCGGCGACCGAGTTCACGCACACCATCGGTCTCACCGGGGCCGAGCGCACCGACGCGAGGCACTACACCGCCACGCACCACCTCGAAGGCGACTTCCCCGGCGGAACCGTCGATCCGCGCTACCGGTTCAGGCTCCGCGGTGACCTCGTGGAACGCCTCGTCATCGAACCCTGAACCGACTCCAGCTACTGGAGCGAGGCCAGTTTTCGCAGTATCAGGGCGGAGAGCGGTGTGGGCAGGGCGCGCAGGGTGCGGACCAGGGTTGTCGTGGTCCAGGGGAAGTAAGCCTGTGCCGGTTCTCTTTCCAGGGCGCGTACGACGTGTCGTGCCGCGCGGTTCTGGCTGATCTGTAAGGGCTTGGGGAGACCGTCGGTACCGACGCGGTCGGTTGCGACGAAGCCCGGGTGGATGCTGGTGAACCGGATGCCACGGGGTGCGAGTTCGACGCGTGCGGTGTCGATGAGGGTGCGTGCGGCGGCCTTCGCTGCCGAGTACGGGCCCTGGCGGGGGATGCCCATCAGGCCGGCCAGCGAGTTGGTGTGAGCGATCAGGCCTCCGTTGCGCTGGGTTTTCATCTGTGCGATCAGCGGGACGAGGTAGTGGACGACGACGTCGTAGTCCAAGGCGGTGATCCGTGCGATGTCGGCCACGGTGACCTGGTCCATGGACATGTCCGGTCCCTGGCCGGCGTTGAGGAGCGCGATGTCGACGGATCCGTACTCCGCGACGCACGCGGCCACCACCGCGGAGGCCGCTCCCGGGTCCAGGGCGTCGGCGGCGATGTCCAGGCAGGTGCTGCCCGCGGCTCGGATCTCCTGGGCCACGGAGGCGAGTTCGGGGGCGCGCCGTGCCGTGATGACCAGCCGGTTGCCGCTGTGCGCGAGTTGGCGTGCCACCTCCGCGCCGATGCCCGAGGAGGCGCCGACGATCAGGACGGTTCGGCCGGTGACGCGGGTCATGGTGTCACCTTGCCCGCAGGGCGGGCCGTCACAGGAAGTGCCGGCCCTCACCCCGGTACGTCGGTACGGTGTCGACCACCTCGCCGCCGCTGACCAGGTGGAGTTCGCCGACCCGCTCGCACAGTTCACCTGCCTTGGCATGCCGCAGCCACACCCGGTCGCCGATGCGCAGGACCTGCGCGGGTTTGCCGAGCAGCGGGGTCTGCACCTCGCCCGCCGCTTCGGTGGCGGTGACGCGCAGGCCGGGGGGCCAGGCCAGGGTGGGCAGCCGGTCCTTGCCGGGTGGGCCGGAGGCGATCCATCCGCCGCCCAGGAGCGTCGCGATCTTCGGGGAGGGCCGGCGTACGACGGGCAGCACGAAGTACGCGGCGGGGACCGGCCGGAAGGACCGGTAGAAGTCGAACAGCCCGGGACCGTACAGGCCGGAGCCCGCCGCGAGTTCGGTGACGGCGTCCTCCCGCGTGGTGGTCTCCAGGCTGCCGGTGCCGCCGCCGTTGACGAATCGCAGCGGGGCGACGGCACGTACGGCGGCGACCGCGGCCTCCCGTCGGTGGCGCAGCTCCTCGACGGACGAACGCTGCATCGCGCGCACGACGGCCCGCTTGACCAGGGAACCGGGCTGGTTGTCGCCGAGGCCGGCGACCTGGCCCTCGTACCCCATGATCCCGGTCAGTTCGAAGTCCGGACGGGCCACGACCTCGCGGGCGAACGCGGCCGCCTCCCGCGGGGTGTGCACCGGGGACCTGCGCGGCCCCAGGTGGAGCCGGCCGCCCGCCAGTCGCAGGGCGGCGTCCAGCTCCAGGCAGACGCGGACACGGGTCTGCCTGGGGCCGGTCGCGGCGTCCACGAGGTCCAGGTGCTCGACGGAGTCCACCATCAAGGTTATCCGGGAGGCGAGCCGTTCGTCGGCGGCCAGCCGACGCAAGGCGGTGGCGTCGGTGGTGGGGTAGCCGACGACGATGTCCTCGAACTCCTCGGCCAGCCACAGGGCTTCGGGCAGCGTGAAGCCGAGGATGCCCTGGAACCCGGGGCGGGCGAGAGCCCGGCGGATGAGGGCGCGCGACCGCAGCGACTTGCTCGCGAGCCGTATCGGTTTGCCGCCCGCGCGGCGTTCGAGGTCGACGGCGTTGGTGTCGAAGGCGTCCAGATCGATGACGCCGAAGGGCGGCTCCAGGCCCGCGGTCGCCGCCCGCAACCGGTCGAAGCGCCCCCGTTCCGCGGGGGCGGACCGGGCCGGGGTGGTGGCGGTGTCGGTGGTCATAGGCTGTCTCCTCGCTCGCGCACCACGGCCGTGGCCGGGGTGATGCTCCTGCTGCGGTGTTCCGCCATGGCCGCCACCTTGGGGATCACGAAGCGCATCAGCCGGGGGAACACCCCGGCGACCCGCTGAACGCGTCCGCCGACGGCGGGGTGGACGACTTCGACCGGCTTCTTCACGATCGCGTCGACGATGACCGAGGCGACCTTCTCGGGGGTGAGCGGCTTCTCGGCGAAGGTGATCACCGCGCTCGGGTCGGCCATCTCCTGCTCCAGCATCGGCGTCCGGGTGCCGGGCGGGTGGATGATGCTGAACGTCACCGGTCCGCCCCGTTCCTCGATCGCCACGCTGTGGTGGAAGGCGCGCAACCCGTGTTTGGTCGCGCCGTAGGTGGTGTAACCGGACAGCGGCAGGAACGAGCTCATGCTGCAGACCGTGATGATGTGCCCGTGCCCCTGGGCGCGCATCCGGGGCAGCGCGGTCAGCGTCCCGGCCATCGGGCCGAGCAGGTTGACCTCGACCATGTGGCGGTGCTGCTCCAGGGACAACTGGCGTGCGTATCCCGTGTGGATGATCCCGGCGTTGTTGACGAGAACCTCGACAGGGCCGAGCCGGGCCGCGACGGCGTCGAAGGCCTCCTCCCAGGCGTCCCCGTCACGGATGTCGAGGGAGAGCGCGCAGGCGTCGGGGCCGAGTCGGTCGGCGAGGCGGGCGGCCCCGGCCAGGTCGATGTCGGCGAGGGCGACCCGGTGGCCGCGTCGCACCGCCTCGCGCGCGGTGGCGGCGCCGATCCCACTGGCCGCACCGGTCACCAGGACCACGCTCATCGCGGCCTCCCCTCGCGGGAGCCGCCGCTGCCGAACGAGGTGTCGTGGACGCCGGCGCCCGATCGATGTCCGTGCATGTGAACTCCCAGGAGGCGGGCGGGGGATGGACCCGTGGACGGAGTGCGTGTGTCCGCGAGCGGAAGGGCGGCCCCGCTGTCGGGGGAGGCCCGTGCGCCCGCGGTCACGAAGGCAGGACGTACGCCTCCAGCCGTGCGCCGTCGAGCTGTGCGGCGCGCTCCGGGTCGTCGGTGGGGACGGTGGCGGCGTACAGGGTGTCGCCGCGCGGGCCCGCGACCAGACAGCTGAGCGTGCGTTGGCTGGTGGCGACGCGGTCCAGGATTTTGCCGCCGGGGCCGACCCGGACGCACTCGCCGCGCAGCGCGTTGGCGACCCAGGCCGTGCCGTCCTTGCCCGGTGCGATGCCGTCCGGGGCGATGGGGGTGGCGGAGCGGTCGGCGATCGCCTGGTGGTCCAGCAGGGAGGAGACACGCCGGGTGATCCGGCCGTACAGCCCTGGACGGTTGAGGGACCTCCACAGCCAGGCCGGGACCAGCGGAGCCCAGGGGCGTGGCGGGCCGAGCCGTCCGTCGGGCAGCACGGGCAGTGCGGTGAGCCGCATCGCCAGTGTCTCGGCGACCAGCAGGGTCCGCCCCTCGTCGATGAGGACGCAGCCGTTGGGAAACACCAACGGCTCGCTCAGGCCCAGTAGTTCGCCCTCCGGCGACAGACAGGCGAGCGGGGCCCTGGGCGGCCCCGGCGGTGCGTAGAGCATGGCGTTGGGCTGCTGGCGGACGAAGCCGTGGTAATCGAAGCCGAAGTTGCCCACGTAAGCGCGGCCCTGCCCGTCGACGAGCATGTCGTTGACCGGGCCGCCGGCGATGTCCCCGAGGTCCGCGTGCACGGCCAGGGAGCCGTCCGGCTCCAGCCGGTGGACGCGGTGTCCGTCCATCGAGACGACCAGCATCCGCCCGTCGGGCAGCCAGCCGAGGCCGCCGGCCCGGCCGGGGACCTCCACCACGGTCTCCGGTTCCCCGAGGGTGTCCCAGCGGTGCACCGTCCCGTGGGCGAAGTCGCAGAACCACAGCGCGCCGTCGTGCCAGCGCAGGGACTCCAACGTGCCGAATCCGTCCAGAACGACAGTGGCTTGCGGTCGCACTTCCGCCTCCAGAGGGGACTCGCGCCAGGTGTCAGGTGCCGCTACGGTCGCCCACCGCGAAGAAGTAAGTCAAGAGTCTTGGACGCTTGACTTACTTCTCGGGCGGATCCACGCTCCGAGCCGACGCTCGGCCCGTGGGTCTGGCTATCCTGACGGATGAACCCGCAGGTGAAGAGGGGAGATCGTGTGTCCCGTATGGCGGCGAGCGACCGGAGGGCCGAGCTCCTCGAGGCCGCGATCCGGGTCATGACGCGTGACGGCGTGGCCAAGGCCACCACCCGTGCGATCGTCAACGAGGCCGGTATGACCCTCGGGGCGTTCCACTACTGCTTCGACTCCAGGGCGCAGCTCCTCGAACGCGTCACCGAGACCCTCACCGAGCGGTATGTCGCCGAGGTCCGGGGCCTGTTCGCGCCGCACAAGGACATCCGCGACAGCGTCCTCGACAGTCTGCACGCGTTCTGGAAGGGGTTCGAGGCCAACCCCGGCGAGCACCAGATCAGTTACGAGCTCACCCAGTACGCGCTGCGCAATCCCGGCTTCGAGAACATCGCCAGGAGGCAGTACGAGATCTTCCTGGCCGCCTTCGCCTCCCTGCTCGAACTGGCCGCCGACAACGCCGGGATCGAGTGGACGCAGCCCGTGCCGGTCCTCGCGCGGTACGTGCACTCGGTGATCGACGGCCTCAACATGACCTGGCTCGTCGACCGCAACAGCGACCACAGCCAGGCGGTTCTGCACCTGCTCGCCGACCACCTTCTCCAGTACGCCCGGCCGTCGGCCGCCTGACACGTGCGCCGTCGGCGGCTTGGACTACGCTATGATCGATCTTGAGCAGTCCGCCGGAAGTCTCGGCGGCAGGCCTCGCGTTGGTGGTCCAAGGAAAGACGCCCCGCTTCCTGTGGGGAGATGCAGGTGCAAGGCCTGCCCGGCGCTCCACAGAACCCCGCCCCCGGTGCTCCGGAGGCGGGGTTCGCTCGTTGCGGCCGGTGCCGTCGGCGGTCCCGAAGGGGCGCGTTCGAGGTGCGGGTCCGGGACAGGGCGCCGGATGCCGCGGGCGATCCCTGGGTGACACCAGCGGGGGCTTCCCGCGAGGCGCTCAGGCCCTGCCCTCGGTACGCAGGACCAGGTCGAGGAGGCCGGGGAAGCTCTCGTCGAACTCGGCGCGGCGCAGCCGGTTGAGCCTCTTGGGTCCGGCGTCGCGTTGCTCCAGGAGGCCGGCCTCGCGCAGTACGGCGAAGTGGCGGCTGAGGGTCGCCTTGGTGACCGGCACGTCGAAGCTCCCGCACGCCCGTTCCCAGTCGGCGGCCCCGGCCAACTCCCTTACCAGGGTCTGGCGGACGGGGTCGGCGAGGGCGAGCAGCGCCGTCTCCAGCGGTACGTCGCGCGGAGGCGTGTGGACCGGTGGCGTCCGGTGACTCGCGGCCGCGGTCGGCTGTCCGCTCTCCACGGTCGCCCGTCCGCCCCGTGCGGTCGACTCTCGGCTCTGTGCCGCCATGGCTGGTCGCTCCGTCCCGACTCGCTTGGTCCGTGACGCGTGCCGTACACGGATTGCAGAGTGTTCGATGATCTGCGTACACTCGGATTGTTCGCTCGTAGACGAACAGTCTACCGGGAGCCCGCTGTGTATCGCCCGGCTCCGCGCCCCCCACCGCCCTCCGGTACGTCGGAAGGAAATCCGTGCCTCGGACTCAACCCCACAAGGCCCGGCCGGGACTGACGCTGTTCGCGGCCTGTCTCGGTTTTGTGGTCGTCATCCTGGATGTCAGCGTCGTGAACGTCGCCATCAAGGTGCTCGGCGGGGACTTCGGCGGCAGTCTGTCCGGTCTGGAATGGGTGATCAACGGCTACACGCTCACCTTCGCCGCCTTCCTCCTGACCGCCGGTGCCATGGGCGACCGGTACGACCCCAGGCGGATCTTCATGGCGGGCTTCGCGCTGTTCGCCGTGACATCACTGGCCTGCGGCGCCGCTTTCTCGCTGGTCGGCCTCGTCACCGCCCGCGTGGTCCAGGGCGTCGGCGCCGCGATGATCGTGCCGTCCTCCCTGTCGATCGTGAACACCGACTTCCCCGACCCGGCGGAACGCTCCCGCGCCGTGAGCCTCTGGGCCGCGGCCGGCGGACTCGCCCTCGCGCTCGGCCCGGTCGTCGGCGGCCTGCTGGTGGACTCGCTCGGCTGGCGCTCGATCTTCTACGTCAACGTACCCATCGCCGCCCTCGGCATCGTGCTCGTGCGGGCGTACGCCCGGCCCGCCCCCGCCCGCGACGCCTCGGTCCGCCGCTCGCTGGACCTGCCCGGTCAACTGCTCGCCGTCGTCGGCCTGGGCGCGTTCACGGGAGCGATCGTGGAGGCCAACGCGCAGGGCTGGTCCTCGGCCACCGTGCTGACCTGCCTGGCCGTCTTCCTGGTCGCGCTGATCGGCTTCCTCGCGGTGGAGCGCCGCAGTGGCGACCCGATGCTGCCCCTCCACCTGTTCGGCAGGGGGGCGTTCAGCTCCACCTCCGTCATCGGCGCGCTCCTGAACTTCGCCTTCTACGGCCTGATCTTCGTCTTCAGCCTTTTCTTCCAGCAGGTCTGGGACTACTCGCCCATCGGCACCGGACTCGCGTTCCTCCCGATGACGGCAGCAATCATGATCGCGAACCTGTCGTGCGGTCCGCTGGTCAAGCGCTACGGCGCCCGGACCGTGATGATCACCGGCAACGGCCTGGCCGTCGTCGGCTACCTGGCCATGGTCCCGGTCGTCGACTCGGGGGCGTACGCGCAGATGATCGCGCAGTTCGTCGTCGCCGGATTCGGCCTCGGCCTGGTCGTCCCCTCCATGACGAACGCCATGCTCGGCTCCGTGGACCCGGCCAACGCCGGTATCGCCTCCGGCGTCCTCAACGCCTCGCGTCAGCTGGGCGGCCTCACAGGGGTCGCGGTGATGGGCCTCCTCGTCGGCCAGGCCGCCTCCGGCCACTTCCTGTCCGGCCTGCGCGCGGCCCTGCTCTGCTCCGTGGTGGCCCTCGCGATCGGCGCGGTGCTCAGCGCGGTCGGCCTGCGCAGGCGGCCGGCGACCACCGCGACGGCATCGGTGACCACGGAGGCAGAGCCCGAGCCCGCTCTGAAGCCCGCCGACGCGCGCTGACGGCCGCCGCCCGGTTGCCCTACCCGAACGGGTTTCCCGCATATGTGACAGATCCCTTCTCCAGCGACCTACCGGCCGGTATACAAGCGATGTTGCGTGCAAGGAACGCCGCGTCAGTGTCGACGGAGGAGAGATGATGAACCATCACGTGGTCCGGGACGATGCCACCCGAAGACGAGGACACGCCTCCGCGCTGGGAGCCGCCCTCGGTTGCGGTGTCCTTCTCCTCGGCGTCGCCTCCGCGTCTCCCGCCGTCGCGAGCGGATCGCACTCCCACCGGGGAGCCGACTACGTGGCGCTCGGCGACTCGTACACCTCCGGACCTCTGATCCCTCGTCAGGTGGACGCCAACTGCGCCCGCTCCGACCAGAACTACCCCTCGCTCGTCGCGGCGCGGCGCTCGGCCAGAACGTTCACGGACGTGAGCTGCGCCGGCGCGACGACCGACAACATGTGGAAGGCGCAGGGAACCAACGGACCCCAACTGAACGCCGTCGAGCGCTCCACGGACCTGGTGACCGTGCAGATAGGCGGCAACGACATCGGCTTCGGCTCCATCATCGGCACCTGTGCCTCGCTGAGTTCCAAGGACCCGTCGGGCAACCCCTGCCAGCAGTACTACAACTCCTCGGGCTTCGACCAGCTGACACTGAACATCATCGAGACGGCTCCCAAGATCGCGCGGGTGCTGCGCGCCGTGCACGACAGGGCGCCGCACGCCCGCGTGCTCGTGGTCGGCTATCCGGACCTCCTGCCCGACGACGGCATCGGCTGCTATCCGTCCGTCCCGTTCGCCGCCAAGGACTTCGCCTACCTGCGTGACGTCGGGAAGCGGCTCAACCTGATGATGCGTACGGTGGCCCGGTTCAGCCGTGCCGAATACGTCGACACGTACAAACCCACCGTCGGACACGACATGTGCAAGGCACCCGCCGACCGGTGGATCGAGCCGCTGCAGCCCGCTTCACCCGCCGCCCCCGCACACCCCAATGCCAAGGGCGAGGCGGCCATGGCCGGGGCGGTGCTCCGGCGGCTGTAGATCCTGCGGTCGTAGCTCCTGCGGTCGTAGTTCCTGCGTGGTGCGCGATCTCCATGGACTCCATGGACTCCACGGTCCGGGCATGTTTACAACATTTGTCCAGGGTCACACGGGTCAGTGAGCACCTGACGCCGAGAGCACCGAGAGGTGAGTTCCATGGCTCGCGACCAGAAAGCCAAGGCGAAGGCCGAGCAGGCCAAGGGCAAGATCAAGGAGACCACGGGGCGTGCCGTGGGCAACGAGCGCCTGACGGCCGAGGGGCGTGTGGAGAAGGCCAAGGGCGACGCGCGCCAGGCGAAGGAGAAGACCAAGGACATCTTCCGCGGCTGACGCCCGGCCGCTCATGGGGCGGACGGCGTACGCAGAGCAGGGGGCTCGTCGCATGGAGCGACGGGCCCCCTGCTCCGCTCTGAGGCACCTGCGCCGAGCGGTCGAGGATCGTAGGCTTTCCCCGCCGAAGATCGTAGGCTTTCCCCTCCGGAGACTGTGTGGGGGAGCCATCTATGACCACGGCCAGGGACCTCTTGATCACCGCCATGGACGTGGACCCGGACCGCCCCGTGGGGCAGGGCGACCTGTCCCTCGCACTCGCCGGAGCCGAGGTGATCGACCTCCTTGCCGCCGACGCCGTCCACCTGGACGGCGACCGCCTCGTGCCGGCACCGGAGCCGACGACGGAAGACCGCCTCCTGGCCGAGGCGGCGTCCTCGCTCGTACGCCAGGTGCCCTACGAGCCCGTCGAGGACTGGCTGTGGCGCAGGGGGCGCGGCCTGGCCGCGGTCCATCTGGCCGCCCTGGAGGCGGACGGTCAGCTGACCCGGCAACGCCAACGCCGACTGCTTTTCGGAGCCGTCCGGATGGTCGTGGTCGATTCGCCCGCCCGGCGCCGGGCCCTGCACCGCTGGGCCGCCGACGAGCCTGTCCTCGTCTCCCTCGCGGCGGCCGTCGGGATTCCGGCCGAGCAGGGCGCCGACGGTCCGGTCATGACCGACGACGCGGTGACGACCGTGCTGGCCGCCGTCAACGACGCGGTCATGGAACTGGAAGCGGTACGCCAGCGCCGGTCCATCGAGAACGCGGCGTTCGCCAACCTCTGGCGAGGTGCGTGACGCGAGCGGGCGCGCCGTGACACGCCGGTTTCAGCGGGTGGCCCCGGGCCGGCGCCGGTTTCCGGTAGCGATCATTCGCCCTTGCCGCGCTGGTTCTCGGGCGTGCCGGTGTCGGCACCGGTTCCGGTGTCAGTACCCCTGGCGGTGCCCCGGTCCGGTGTGTCGTCGCGGGCCGCGCGCCGTGCCCGTACGGTGCCCGCGACCCGCTGGAACGTCCGCGTCAGCTGGTGCAGCGGGTTCCCGTCCTGGCCGGCGGTCGCCTCGTGCGCACCGGACGCCGTCGTCCGGAGGTCTCGGAGGTCGGCCAGCGCCGCATGCGCGAGTTCGGTCGCCTCGCGGTACTGGTCGCGCGACTTCGTCATGGCGTCGAGTGCCTCGGCGTACACAGCCACCAGCGCCCGTGCCTCCTCCAGCGTCAGCAGCTTCCAGTCCTCCCGGAGGCCGGTGAGGGCGTCCTGCGCCGCTTCCGGCAGCGGCCGGGGCAGTGCCGCGTACCGTACGACCTTCTCCAGGAGCTCCGTCGGCTCCGAGCCGTCGAGGAACACACTGCGTACCGTGGAGTCCTGCTCGTCGTACCCGGGCCGGGCGGGGGAACCGGGCAGGATCACGGCGCCACCGCGCGGCACCCGTACGCCCAGGTCGTACAGCGCCCAGTTGACCGTCTGGAACTGCTCGGGCGCGGCGCGGTGTTCCACGACGCGGTGACGCAGACCGGGCGGGAGCAGCCGGGCCAGCGGCAGGCGACCGCGTTCGTCGGTGGTCATCGCCTCATGGATGACGACGTTGATGCTCCAGCTGTGCTGCGCGGCCTCCTTGAGCAGGCGGCGCAGTGCCTTGTCCTCCTGCGGCAGCGGGTTGATGTCCCGCAGGCGGAGCCCGGCCGCGATGTCGTGGTCCCAGGGGATCTCGTGTCCCTCGGGCCAGAACATGGTCGCGGGAGAGGGCCACGCGAGGTCCCAGGGCCGTTCCGCCTCGGCCACCAGCGTCCAGCGGCTTCCCTCGGCGGCGTGATCGCGCCCGTCCGTCGTGAGCCGCGCGCGAACCGTGACGGCGTCGTCGACCTGCCAGCGCGCCTCGAAGACATGCCCCTCGGAGTCCGAGGAGTTCTCTGCCTCCAGGAAGTCGTGGATCGTCTCGTCGGCCTTCAGCCTCCGCAGGTTCTCCCTGAGGATCTCCTGCGGGGCGGGCCCGACATGGCGCCCGCCGGCCAGCCAGACGGTTTCCGGAGCGATGGCGCGGGCGGTGGAGGGCTTGGGCATGAGTCACTTTGCGGTGGGAGGCGGCGTGCGCACCCAGTATGGTCAGCGCAGGTGGCTAGCCGGGCGGCGAGGTCCGCGCGGATCACGTACATCCCCTGTTGCGAAACTTCGGCCGTTCCAGTGCCTTATGTGCGCTTTGGGGTCTTGATCGATGTGGCGCCGTCCGTCACGCCGGGCGCAGCGCGCTGTGGATCGCCTTCTGTCCGGCGAAGAAGATGGACTCTTCGCGTATCGAGGCACCCGGGCTGGGGGCGTGGATCATCATGCCGTTGCCGGTGTAGAAGCCGACGTGGCTGACGTTGTCGTAGAAGAAGATCAGGTCGCCGAACTGGATGTCGGTCAGGGGAATCGCCGCACCGGCGGTCGCCTGCCCGTGCACGGTGCGCGGGAGGGAGACCCCAGCGGCCCTCCAGGCGGCCTGGACGAGGCTGGCGGAGTCGTACGAGTCCGGTCCGGTGGCGCCCCAGACACACGGCTTGCCGATCTGCGTACGGGCGAAGGCAAGGGCCTTGGCGGCCTTCCCGCCGTACGCCGACTCCGCGGCGCCGATCGCGCCGACGGGGCTGACCGTGTTGACCGCGCCGGTGACTACGGGCACACCCGCGGCCAGGGGCATCCCCGCACCCATGGACATGTCCGTGCCGAGCGGCATTCCCGTGCCCATGGACATGTCCGTGCCGAGCGGCATTCCCGTGCCCATGGACATGTCCGTGCCGAGCGGCATCCCCGTGCCCATGGACATGTCCGTGCCGAGC
>NZ_JBEYFS010000034.1:0-8647 GCF_040634475.1 Streptomyces sp. NPDC007095 | reverse complement strand
AGCGGCATCCCCGTGCCCATGGACATGTCCGTGCCGAGCGGCATCCCCGCACCCATGGACATGTCCGTAGCCAGCGGCACGCCTCTGCCGAGGGACATGTCCGCGCCGGGAAGCATCCCCGCGGCCAGGGGCATCCCCGCACCGAGCGGCATTCCCATTCCCATGGACGTGTCCGCGCCGAGCGGCATTCCCGTACCCGTGGGCATGTTCGTGCCGAACTGCATCCCGGCGCCGAGGGACATGTCCGGGCCGAGCGCGGTCGACTGCTGTCGCTGCCACTCCGCCGCGGCCTGGTTGCGAGCCTGATCCTCCGGGGTGGGCCAGGCACCCTCGGCCGGACGTGACTCGACCGCCGCGGGCCCGGGGTTCCACTGTGCGGCATGTTTGGACACCAGCTCACGGGCCAGCGCCAGCTTTCGCTGGATCTTCTCCTTGGACGTCTTCAACGAGGACTGCCCCGGCCCGGCGGGCACCGCGGGCACCGCGGGCAGCAGGGCCGTGGCGGCCTCCTGCGCAGGTTGTGGCGCGGGCTCCGGCGCGGCCGGCAGCGCGGTGACGGCCCTGGCCGTCAACTCGGCCACGGGTCCGGCGGCCGCCTCGGCGGAGGGGCCTGCGGTCAACTCCAGAACGGGGCGGGCGGTCAACTCCCGCCCGCGGTTGGTGAGCCCGTCCTCCGGCCGCTTCGCCGGGCCCGTGGGCCACGCCTCGGCTCGGCGGTTCGGCATCCGGTCGGCCGGCAGCCTGGCCGGCGCGGACGGACCCAGCTGCGTGCGCGCCGCGTCGAACCAGGTCTTGGTGATGTCGTCGAGGGCGGGGTCGCGGCGCCTGCGCGCGGTTTCCGGCGCCGGGTTGACGCGGCCTCGGCTCCCTGTGGTCATCGCGCGGGTCCCGTTGACGAACCCGACGGCGTTCTCGGCCTGGTCGTAGAGGGAGCTGATCCGCTGCTGCACCTCCTCGCGGCTAGGACCGTCCGCGCCACTGAGGGCGGCCGTCGCGCGTGCGGAGTCGGGCATGCCAGGGAGGCTGCCGCCTCCAGGGCGCGGGGTTCGTTCCGGCGCCATGGGAGCCGTACTCCTTCCGTACTCCGCCTACCGGGTCGGCCGTCGGGTTCGGGCGGAAGATTCCGGAAGGCATGCCCTACGGCCCTGCCCGAGTGGGCAGTCGGGCCGATTCACCCCAAGGTCGGTTGGGTCCTGGTTCCGGTTGCCACAGGGGCATCGGATTCGGCGGAGGTCGCGCGACCCGGCGAGGTTCGCCGGAGGGAGTCGTGCGGCCTGCCGCCAACTTAGCCAATTTGTGTGCCTGGTGTGAAGATTGGAGCGCGAACTGTCCGATATGTAATTGTGACCTTCGTCTACGCGTTCCGGCTGCGACCAGGATGTCGCACGACCGCCGTTCGCCCCATGGTCGCCGCCAGCGTCCGCAACCGGCGCCAGTCCAAGGGAGGTTGGGCCTCGGGTACACCGGGCCGTCCCTTCGGGACGCGGACGCGCAGGGCGCCGGGTTCGACGCGGCAGTGGACCGGGGCGGGCAGGACCAGAGCCTCGCCGTCGATGCCGGCCTCGACTTCCGCGCGGTCGGCGTCGATGACCACCACACGGGTGGTCAGGACCGCGAGTCCGTCCGGCGCGGGGTCCAGTACGAGCGCGGCGGCCTCGGCCGCGCTGTCCACCGTGATGCCGAGGACACCGAGCAGCCCGGAGTCGAGCCGTTCGCGGCGGCCGAGACCGGCCGGATCGTTGGTGCGGTAGGGGTTGTTGCTCACCAGTACGGCCTGCGGGGCGTCGAGCGTCGTGTCGCCGGCGCGGGCGGTCAGTCGCGGCCCGCGCTGGCGGGTGAGCAGGTCGGGCAGGAGGTCCAGGATGGTGCCGATCTTGTCGTCGCGGTACGCGGGACTCTGCACGACCGCCGCGTACGCGCCGAAGGAGGCGTTGTTGACGAACGGATGGCCGCCGGCGAAGCCGAGGTCCACGCGGAGTTCGACGCCGTCGGTGAGGGCGTCCAGGCAGGTCGCCGGGTCGTCGCGGTCGAGGCCGAGGTCCATGGCGAAGTGATTGCGGGTGCCGGCGCAGACCACCAGGAACGGCAGACCGTGTTCGGCGGCGACGGCCGCTACCAGCGCCTGGGTACCGTCACCGCCGGCGACGCCCAGCAGATCCGCGCCGTCCGCGACGGCGGCCCGGGCCAGCGCGGTGACGTCCTGGTGCTTCTCCGGGTCGAGCAGCACGACCTGCGCGCCGAGCCGCTCCGCCTTCTCCCGCAGCCCGAACTTCGCCACCTTGCCGCCTCCGGAGTGCGGGTTCATGAGGAGGAAGGGGCGCCGCGGCGGCGGTGCCCTGCGTTCCTTCGGGCGCGGCGGGCGCGTCCGGTCGCTCCGCAGGGCGTACCGGCCGCTCCAGACGGCCACGGTCCACAGCGCCAGGGACACGGGGACGGCCCAGAGCAGGCCGGCCACGGCGAACAGGGTGAGCACGGCGCCCGGCGCGACGGCCGCCAGCACGGCCGCCACCCAGCGGAGCGGGCCGCGCCGGGTCAGCGCCCACCACAGCGCCGCCGCCGTGACGGCCACGCCGAGGAGCACGGCCAGGAGCAGCAGTACGCCGTCCACGCCTCCGTAAGCGAGCGGCAGCAGGACCGCCAGCGCCGCCGCGACCAGCGCGGCCCTGGCCGCCCACCGTTTCCCGTGACCGACCCGCCCGCTCGCATCCACACCCATCGACACAGTCGTATGCAACCGCCGGGTCAGGCCCCGCGCAACCGGCACGCTCCGCGAGGGCACACGCCGACCGGGGCCGGCCCGGGCGATTCTCACCGATCCCTTGGTCGGCCCCTCGGGGCCGGGACCGTCGCGGCTGATGCACGATGGGCGGCGGCGAGTCCCGGCGGTGCGCCGGGGTGTGGCGGGGAGGGGCAGTGGTGATGAGTGGGCAGCGCGGCCGTGTCCTGGTCGTGGACGACGACGCGGCGATCCGCCGCTCGCTGGAGCGCGGACTGAGGCTCGGCGGATTCACCGTGGACCTGGCCGACGGGGGCCGGCCGGCCCTGGCGGTGGCCCGGCGGACACCGCCGGATGTGATCGTGCTGGACATCTCGATGCCCGACCTCAGCGGCATCGAGGTGTGCAGGACACTGCGGGACGAGGACAACGACGTACCCGTGCTGATGCTCTCCGCACTCGACGAGACCGCCGACCGGATCGCGGGCCTGCAGGCGGGCGGGGACGACTACCTCGTCAAGCCCTTCGCCCTGCAGGAACTGGTCCTGCGCCTGGAGGCACTGCTGCGGCGCAGGCCGCCACGGGACAGCGACAGCGTACGGGTCGGCGGGCTGCTCCTGGATCCCGCGGCCCGGGGGGTGAGCCTCGACGGGCGGCCGGTGGAACTGACCCGACGCGAGTTCGAGCTGCTCCACTTCCTCGCCCGCAACGCAGGCATCGTGCTCAGCCGGGACCAGCTCCTCGATCGCGTATGGGGCTACGACTTCGAGGTGCGCACCGACGCGGTGGACACCTTCGTCAGCTATCTGCGCCGCAAACTGGAGACGTCGGGGCGCTCCCGGATCATCCACACCGTACGAGGCGTGGGCTTCGTCCTGCGCGACGACGACCCGGGGGAGCGGCCGTGAGACTGTCCACGCGGATCGCGCTGGCCGTCGGCGCCACCGTGCCCGTACTGGTTCTGGCCACCGGCTGGCTGCTGCTGCGGCTGGTCGCCGCGGATCTGCACGACCAGCAGGACACGCATCTGCGTGAGCGCGCGGTGGCCGTAGCCAAGGACGCCCGGGGGCTGCTGCGCGCGAGCGCCGCCGACCGCTCGGCGGCGGTGGAGCAGGCCCGCGAACGCCGGCTTTTCACCTCGGCCCTGGACGTGGGCGTACGGCTGACCGGCCCCGAGGGGACCTTCACGGGCGGCCCGCAACCGGCGGCCGACGTGGCGCTGCCCGTGAGGGCTCCCGTCCCGGTCACCCTCCGTGCCGACGGCAGGAGCTGGCGGATCCTGTCGACCCGGGTGACCGGGTCGCGCCCGGGTGTGCGCGGCACCCTTTGGCTGTTCGCGTCCGACACCGCCGCAGACACCCAGGTGCGCCTGGTCCGACGGCGCGCGGTGACCGTCGCCCTGCTCGCCGCACCGCTGTCCGGGCTGCTCGCCTGGGCCGTCGCCACTCGGGCGAGTACACCGCTGCGCCGTCTGCAACGCCGGGCGAGTGGCCTCGACCCCCGTTCCAGTTCCACCCGCCTGGACCACACCCCGACGCGGATCGCCGAGGTCGACGACCTCGCACGCACCCTGCAGACCGTCCTGGCCCGCTACGACGAGCAGGCGGCCAGGACCGCCGAGGCTCTGGCCACGGCCCGCTCCTTCGCCTCGGCGGCCTCGCACGAACTGCGCACCCCGCTGATGAGCATGCAGACCAACCTGGAGATCCTCACCGAGCATCCGGAACTCGCCGGACCCGACCGCGACGAAGTGCTGCACGACCTGAGCCGCGAACACGCACGCCTCCTCGGGGTCCTCGTCATGCTGCGCGACCTCGGCCGCGCAGACCTCGTCGAGGCGGACGCCTTCGGCCCGGTCGACCTCGCCGACCTCGTCGAAGCGAGCACGGAGGAACAGCGGCGACGCCATCCGCACGCACGCGTGGCCGGCCACTGCGTACCGGGACTGCGTGTGCACGGCTGGGAGGCGGGACTGCGGAGCCTGGTGGACAACCTGCTCGTCAACGCCCTGGTCCACGGACACACGGACGGGCAGCCTCCGCAGGTCGAGGTGACCTTGCGCGCGAGCGGCGCCGACGCGCTGCTCGTCGTCGACGACCGGGGCCCGGGTATCCCGCCCGCGCTGCGCACCGAGGTCTTCGAACGTTTCCGCCGCCGACCGGACAGCCCCGGCTCCGGCCTCGGACTGACCCTGGTCGCCCAGCAGATCGCCCTGCACCGGGGCGGGATCCGGGTACTGGACCGGCCCACGGGTCCGGGCACCCGCGTCGAGGTCACCCTGCCGCTGAGCGACGGCACCGCGGACGCGGGGGCCACGCTTCCGCTCCCGCGCAACTGGATGATCACGACCGCCGACCGGCCACAAGAATTCCACAAAGACGGCTCCTAGCTTTCCCGGCGAGAGGGCAGTCGCCCGTGAACGCGGAGGAGTTCGTCATGCCAAGCACCAGGAAGACCGTGATCTCGGTCGTCTCGTTGGTCGCCGCCGGGTCGCTGTTCGGCGCCGTCGGCGCGGCCACGGCCGACGCCGCGACTCCCGCGCCGTCCGGCACCCCCACGGGCGACGGCGCGGCGGCGCTCTGCAAGCGCGCGCCGAAGATCGACCGGCGGATCGACCGGATCCTCACCCGGCTGCGCGCGGACGCTTCCCGGCGCGGCTCCATCGCCCGTCTCGAGCAGCGGGTGACGAACGCCAAGTCCGCGGGCCACACCCAGATCGAGACCTACCTGAACGACCGGCTCACCTTCCGGCGTTCCCTGGTCCCCACCCTGGAGACCCGCCGGAAGGACCTGGCCGACGTCGAGAAGTGGTGCGGCGCCCACGACAACGGTCGTACGAACTGATGCGCGCGCGCCACACCGTGCCGGCGGTACTGGCCGCCCTGCTGTTCCTGGCCGGATGCGGCCACGGCGGGAACGCGCAGAGTGCACAGAGCACGCAGGGCACGGGGACCGCGCAGGGCACGCAGGCCACTCGGCAGCCCGCGCCCACTTCCTCCGCGGACCTCGGTCACCTGCGGAAACTCGTCGACGACGCCGATTCCGCGGCGAGCGCGGCGGAGTCGGACATGGCCAGGGAGTGAGGTCAGCGTTCCGCCGGCGGGGGCGATCCGCCGGCATGGAGCCGGTGGTGGCCGTCGGCGGGGCGGGTGGTGAAGTGCGGTCGATGCGGGTGGTGGGAGGCGGCGCGTTCGATGATCAGGAGGGCGGCGTCGTCGCCGGGGTGGTCGCCGACGTGCGCGAGGAGGTCGTCGTGGATGTGCCGCAGCAGGGCGTCGGGGCTGGCGGTGGGAAAGGAGGCGACCCTCTCGGCGAGCGGGTAGAAGGCGCCCGACGGTGAGCGGGCTTCGATGACGCCGTCGGTGTAGAGCAGGAGGATGTCACCGGATTCGAAGGTGAACGGGTCGGGGCGGTGGCTCGCGGCGGGCAGCTCGCACATGCCCAGAGGGGGGACGGGGTGGCGCGCGTACAGGACCGTGACCTCGCTGTCGCGCAGCAGGAGAGGCGGTGGATGGCCGCAGTTGATCATGCAGGCCTCCGGCCCCTTGTCGGGGATGTCGAGCACGAGCGCGGTGGTGAAGTGCTCGCCCGGGTCGTGCTCGGTGTCGGCCACGTCCTCCAGGTCGCGGCACACGCTGACCTCCAGTGCCGCCGTGAGCTCGGGCAGGGTGGCGTACCGGTGAGCGCCCTCACGGAACGAACCCAGCACCACCGAGGCCTCGCCGATGGAGGCCAGACCCTTGCCGCGTACGTCCCCGATGATCACTCGCGTGGAGGACTGGGCGGCGCGGGCGACCGCGAACAGGTCGCCGCCGATCTGCGTCTCGTCCTCGGCGGCCAGATACAGCCAGGCCACGCGCAGGGGCCCGATCCGGCGGGGCGGTGGTCGAAGCAGGACCCGCTGTGCGGTCTCGGCCACCGACCGCGCCCGGCTCAGCTCTCGGGCACGCCGCTCGCGTAGATGGCAGACGAAGACCACCAGCGCGGAGAGCACGGTCAGGGCGATGATCTGCGCGACGTGGTTGGCGGTGGTCAGCCCGCCGTGGAACACCGCGATGAAGACCTGGGCGGCCACGGCCAGCACCCCGACCACCGCGGTCAGCCGTGGCCCGGCCAAGGAGGCGGTGAGGGCGGGGGCGATGACCAGAAACGGACCCAGGTGGACGTCGTTCGGGGAGTGGAGGTCCACCACGGTGATCACTACGATCAGCGCGAGTGGGATTGCCACCAGTCCGCGGCCCGACGGCTGCTCCACGAGGCGGTCCACTGACACACGCCGGACACCCACATTTCCCATTTTGCCCCCGATTTCGAGGCCTGTGCTCCCCGGCGGCGGGTCATAAGATCGGCTTATGGGGTCATAGATCCAGCCCGCCTACAGACTAAGGTTTGCCTTAGTTTAGGCTTCCCGACGAGCCACCCTGCCACCGTTCGAAGGGAACCTGATCATGCCTCGCCCTCTGCGGGTAGCCATTGTCGGAGCCGGCCCCGCCGGGATCTACGCTGCCGACGCGCTGCTGAAGTCCGCAGTTGCGGTCGAGCCCGGTGTGTCCATCGACCTCTTCGAACGGATGCCGGCCCCCTTCGGTCTGATCCGCTACGGCGTGGCCCCCGACCACCCGCGGATCAAGGGGATCATCACGGCCCTGCACCAGGTGCTCGACAAGCCTCAGATACGTCTCTTCGGCAATGTCGACTACCCGGGGGACATCAACCTCGACGATCTGCGCACCTTCTACGACGCCGTGATCTTCTCCACGGGGGCGACGGCCGACCGGGCCCTCGACATACCAGGCATCGGCCTCGACGGCTCCTACGGCGCCGCGGACTTCGTCTCCTGGTACGACGGCCACCCGGACGTGGCGCGGACCTGGCCGCTCGAAGCGGAGAAGGTCGCCGTCCTCGGCGTCGGCAACGTCGCGCTCGACGTCGCCCGCATCCTCGCCAAGACCGCCGACGAACTGCTGCCGACCGAGATCCCGCAGAACGTCTACGACGGCCTCAAGGCCAACAAGGCCCTGGAGGTCCACGTCTTCGGCCGCCGCGGTCCGGCGCAGGCGAAGTTCAGCCCGATGGAGCTGCGGGAGCTGGACCACTCCCCGAACATCGAGGTCATCGTCGACCCCGAGGACATCGACTACGACGAGGGCTCGATCGCGACCCGGCGCGGCAACAAGCAGGCCGACATGGTCGCCAAGACCCTGGAGAACTGGGCCATCCGCGACATCGGTGAGCGCCCGCACAAGCTGTTCCTGCACTTCTTCGAGTCCCCGACCGAGATCCTCGGCGAGAACGGCCAGGTCGTCGGCCTGCGCACCGAGCGCACCGCCCTCGACGGCACCGGCAACGTCAAGGGAACCGGCGAGTTCAAGGACTGGGACCTCGGTGCGGTCTACCGCGCCGTGGGCTACCTGTCCGACGAACTGCCCAAGCTCCCCTGGGACGCCGATTCGGGCACGGTCCCGGACCAGGGCGGCCGCGTGATCGAGGAGACCGGCGAGCACCTGCAGTCGACGTACGTCACCGGCTGGATCCGACGCGGCCCCGTGGGCCTGATCGGCCACACCAAGGGCGACGCCAACGAGACCGTCGCCAGCCTGCTCGACGACCACGCGAACGGACGTCTGCACACGCCCGGCTCGCCCGACCCGGAGGCCGTGGACGCGTTCCTCGGCGAGCGGGACGTCCGCTTCACCACCTGGGAGGGCTGGTACCGCCTGGACGCCGCGGAGAAGGCGCTGGGCGAACCGCAGGGCCGGGAACGCGTGAAGATCGTCGAGCGCGAGGACATGCTCGACGCGAGCGGCGCGTAGGCCCCGGCGTGCGGTCGCCCTCGCGCCGGTCTCCTGGTCAACGCGCCCGCCCCCGATGTCGTACGGCTGATGCCCCCGCTGAACCTGAGCGACGACGAGGTGGACGCGTTCCTCCAGG